>NZ_JBEPWZ010000016.1:0-26925 GCF_041642155.1 Fodinibius sp. | reverse complement strand
GTAGTATGATTGAGAGTGGAGTTATGAATGGGGCGATGACCGGCCGCTATAACGATCCCAAGTCGGATTACTGGACGCCTGACAATCCGACCAATGATCAGCCGCAACCGCGGGCCGATTTGGAGATTCCGATATATGATGACACGCGGAATTACTATGATGGAGATTTTCTGAGACTTCGTAATGTAGGTCTTTCCTATAATTTACCGGCGGACGTGGTTCAAAATATACTTGGTGCTCAATCACTCAGGTTAACGGTTAATGCCGATAATCCATATGTCTATGCTCCATTTGTGCAAAAACACAACGGTGTAGATCCCGAGACGGGTACCGGGAATAGTACTCCGTCGCGGTGGACTCTCAACTTTGGACTTAACTTATCATTTTAAACCGACAAAGGAATTTTATCATGTTAAAAGTAAAGCATATAATACTTGTGGTATCTGTAGCATTGGTGGCAATTTCATGCTCAGATCTGTTGGATGAAGAAGTGCGATCCGAGGTAGGGAATGATCGATTTAATACCCCTGAGGGATTCGAGGAAGTTATGAATGCTGCTTATCACCAGTTAAGACAATATTATGGCCGAGAAAGAGGACATGGCATGACGGAAGGGTATGGCGTTGATATATTCCATGAAGGTGCAGATGGCAGCCATAAACAGTGGAACTTCTATGGTGTCCAGCTAAATGCATCCACAGCCTGGGCCCAAGAGCTGTGGGATGAAATGTATGAAGGTATTAATATTGCCAACACCGTCCTTAACCGGGCTGATCAGGTCGAAGGACTGGATGAAGAAACAGTTAGACTTCGATCTGCAGAGGCACGATTCCTCCGAGCTCACTTTTATTTTATTCTCGTTCAGCAATACGGTCCGGTTCATGTGACAACCGAAGAAACCGAAGGCGTGGAAACCGAGGCCTCCAGGGCTCCCGTTAGTGAAGTCTTTGGCCAAATAGTCAGTGACCTGGAGCAGGCGATCGATGAATTGCCTGCAGAAGCGGCCGATTACGGCAGGGCAACCAAGCCTGCTGCCGAACATCTGCTGGCACGCGTATTGCTTACAAGGGCTTCTGAATTCTATCGGGACGATGCCGGAGAAGCGAATGATTACGATCGTGCTGCAGTCCTCGCCGAAACCGTTATTAATGACTATAATTTTTCGCTTCTTGAGGATGTAGCCGATGTTTGGGCCGTTGGTAACGAGCGAAATGAGGAGGTCATTTGGGCCGTACAAAATTCAGAAGACGTACTGCTCAACGAAATAGGAAATGAATCTCACCTCTACTATCTCACTACTTACGACGAGATGCCGGGTATGAACAGAACTATCGAGTATGGGCGACCGTTTAAGCGATTTCGTCCCACTGAGTATCTTTATGATGATTTATTGGGACCGGATACTCGAGATAAAGACTCGAGATACGACGCTTTTTTCAGAGATGTATTTTACGTAGTTAATCCCGGAACTTATACGGTAAATGGAGTGGAGGGAGTTGACATGGCTATGGGTGACACGGCGATCTATTTCCCGGGAATTGAATGGACAGAGGCTGAGAAGCAGGAAAAACCCTACACAGTAGTAACGCCTTCGGATTATAATCCAAGGGATTTTCCACCCGTTGCGAAACATGAATCACCGGGTCGTCCTGAACTGAACACTACGGCTGGATGGCGGGATTTCCTTGCCTTCAGACTGGCCGAAACGCACCTGATTGCAGCGGAAGCTCTCTTATTGGGCAGCGGTAGCCAACAGGATGCCGCCGACCATATAAATGAAGTCCGACGTAGGGCGGCTTGGCCAGGACAGGAGGACGCCATGGAACTGGATCCTTCTGAAGTAGACCTTAATGCTATCCTCGAGGAAAGGGCGAGAGAATTACTGGCGGAACAGTTCCGCTGGTACGACCTGAAACGAACAGGGTTGCTCGTGGAGCGGGCCTACCAATATAATCCGGAAGTTCAACGGGATGGCCTGATGGATGAGCACCATCAGTTAAGACCAATCCCTCAGACACAGATCGACCGCACGGAAGGCGCCAGCGAGGCGTTCCCGCAAAACCCGGGATACTAATACTGATAACGATAAACGAGCGTAACAGACCTGCTGGCTGGCTTTAAAAGGCTGGCCAGTTTGGTTTTATACAGGTTACAGGAGGTGGATACAGGGAAAAGGGGGGGATTTTTGAACCTCCTTTGTCAGTATTAACTAAACCGTTCTTACTATATATTTAAAATGATCTGTTTCCACTTTTTCCTGATTCGCGGCTATCATATCTCCAAACCTGACAAAACATTTGCCGTTTCGCAATATAAACGATATCCTCACAACCTCTGTTTATGACAGTGAACATGAAGTAATTCCAAATAAAGAATAGATACCAATGAAATTAGTTGATCCCTCTGGTAACGAGGTCACAAGTAAAGAGAATAAAGACGCCAAAGAGCTGGAACAGCAGATGTCCAAAAAGATCGAAGCACTGCTCGAGCCGGTCATGAATAAGGTGAAATTATCCGGTGCACAAATTCCACAGCAGCAGTTAATGCAGCTCAGCTCAGCGGCACAGCAGATGCTGTTTAACCGCATGATTTATAATTTGCTGCAAAAGATCGGTATTGAAGATATCGACGAAGTGCTCACGGAAGACGATGTTGAGGAGCTCTCCACCTCCCTGAAAAACCAGGTGAAGATGGTGGACAGCAAGGATATGCAGGATCAAATGCAGCAGATGCAGCAGCAGGATCCGGAAAGCTAAGTATGCCTGTTGCGGGCCGGATGAGGCTTAAATTTAAAAAGCTGATCAGTTTAGCGATACGTGCGGTCAGGTAGTGGTAAAGCTTCGTGGCATTGCCGGTGGCCCTTCTGCTGCAGGCGGGGACAGGAGCTTGTTTAGATGGGGATAAGGCGGATTGCTCGCTACCGCTTTCGGCATTGGTGATCGGCTCTCACAAGAGGATCACAAGATCAACATGGCGTCGCCAAAGGAATAGAAGCGATATCCCTTGCCTATGGCATGCTGGTAGATATGCTTCATTTCGTCAAAGCCGGTGTAGGCGGCGACCAGCATCAGCAGGGTGCTTTTGGGCAGGTGGAAGTTGGTGATGAGGGCATCTACGGCCTTAAACCGGTACCCCGGACGAATGAAGATATCGGTTTCCATAGCGGTCGGGGTAAACCGCTCACTTTGCCGGAGGCACGTCTCCAAAACACGCACGCTGGTGGTGCCGACGGCCGTCAGATGATCGGCCTGATTCAGCTGCCGGGCGGTTTTTGGAGTGAGCCTGAACCATTCGGAGTGCATGGTATGTTCTTCGATGGTTTCCGTTTTGACCGGCGCGAAGGTTCCCAGTCCCACGTGCAGGGTCACTTCGGCCTGTTGTATCCCGGAGCGCCGGATTTCAGTGAGCAGCTCATCCGTAAAATGAAGTCCCGCCGTAGGCGCGGCCTTGCTCCCTGAATCGCGTGCGTAAATGGTCTGATACTCTTCCGACAGTGATTCATTTTGTTCTATATAGGGGGGGAAAGGAGTATATTTATATTGATTATAGACCTCATCATTGAGAGGGGGACGAAGCCGCAGCGTACGTATGCCTTCCTCATCGATATCCACGACCGTAACAGCAATGGCATCGGTAAGCTGAAGCGTCCGTCCCTTTTTGAACTTTTTGCCGGGGCGCACAAGGGCGCGAACCGTCGTGTCGCTGGCGGCATCCAGAATGAAAATCTCTTTTTTCCCGTCCTCGAACAGCAACCGGCATTTTTCAACCTTGCTGTTGTTGAGCACAAGCGTGGTATCTTCCGGCAGGTAATCCGGGAGGTTGTAAAAAAAATCATCTGTGATGGTTCCCGACCTCCGGTTATAGACCAGCAGCCGGGCATGATCGCGTGGCTGAGCCGGCTGCTGGGCAATCAGCTTCTCCGGAAGGTCGTAATCAAAATCCGAAAGCGTATAATTCATAATAAATGTTGTTAACATTATATACAGCTAAAAATGATTCCCGCGGTGGAAGGTAACCACAGAATGGCACAGAGGAAAACAATTGATTGGAAGATAAGCAGTAGCCTGGGTCACTCTTGAGCACTGAACCGGGGTCCTGTTACCGCGGGGATGAGCACGCTTTCTTATCAGGGGGACACCACTGCCGGGCACGTTGATCATGTTCTTTTGATAACAGTCTTCTTCTGATGATGGGTGACCCATGATTTAAAAATCATGACTCAAAAGGAATCTCCAGCTGTTTGTAATGCCCTTTTTCGCTTAGGTTTAAGTTCGAAAGGGTAATGCCCAGAAGCCGCACCCTGCGATTACCCGTCTCCGTTTCCTCAAGCAGCTGAATGGCAGTCCGGGCGATGTCGTCCGACCTGTGAATATAATGGTTGAAGGAAGTACTGCGTGTAACGGTTTCAAAATCGGCGTAGCGTACCTTGAGCGTTACCGTCTTACCTGCCGCCTGCTTGTCTTGCATATTTTTGGCCACTTTGCCCGCCAGTTCGGTAAGAAAGTTGTGAATCCAGTTGAGGTCGTCGATATCTTCCGAAAACGTGCGTTCTTTACCAATGGATTTGCGAATACGATGCGGTTTCACCTCCCGGAGGTCGATGCCGCGCACAATACGATAGTAATGACGCCCGACTTTTCCGAACTTTTCAATCAGATCGATTTCCGACCATTCTTTTAAGTCCTCGCCGGTGTAAATGCCCAGTGAATGCATTTTTGACTTGGTCGCAGCCCCTACGCCATGAAAAGCCCCGATCTTGAGATCGGCTAAAAAGTCTTCCGCCTCTCCAGGTAAAATAACCGCCAGTCCGTCAGGTTTCTCGAGGTCGGAGGCTATTTTGGCAAGAAATTTATTATGTCCCACGCCGGCAGAAGCGGTGAGACCGGTTTCTTTTTTGATGCGTTTTCGGATCTTTTGGGCGATAAGGGTGGCTGAAGGCAATCCGATATGGTTTTCCGTGACGTCCAGGTAGGCTTCATCCAGCGACAGGGGTTCTACCAGGTCGGTATATTCAGAAAAAATGTCCCGTATCTGGCTGGAAATTTTTCGATATACCTCAAAACGCGGTTTTACGAACACGGCGTGTGGACACAGTCGAATCGCCTGTGCGGCGGGCATCGCGGAATGGACTCCGAATTTGCGTACCTCGTAGCTTGCTGCGGCTACCACTCCCCGGCCTTCGGGAGAGCCTCCCACGACCAGCGGTTTCCCGCGATATTCCGGAAAATCGCGCTGCTCCACGGAAGCATAGAACGCATCCATATCGATATGGATGATTTTACGAATCGAATCGTCGCTCATAATAAGGAAGTTATCCGGGATTAAGGTGGCTATTTGAAACCACGGGGATTATGCCTATTCAGTGTCCGCTTAACACTGTGCTAAAAATAATTGATGCCACGTTTATTTCCATTTCGGCTTTACGCCATTTATTCCCCACTCGCTATAGAAAATCTGAATATTAGGATTCCAAAATCACCAAAAAAAAGTTATTTTCCGCCTCGGTAAATTTTAAAGATAAAACAATATAAGTTACATGGAAGTTTTAGATGGAACCACCATTTTTTGGCTGTTTGCTCTGGGTCTGCTTGTAGGAGGCGCGGTAAAATTAGTAATGTGGAATACGACGGTGAATCTGGTATCGAACCTTGTCGCAGGGGTAATGGGTTCTGTTGTGGTGGGGGGGCTCACGGCAGCGCTTCAGTTGCCCGGCGGATTACTTTTTGCATTTGTAGGCAGCCTTTCTATTCTTTTTATCCTTAATGTCTTTCATATGGAGAGCCAGAAGGCGCACTGACAGGCGCATACCGGGGAACCTTGAAGCACCGTATCGCATTTAAGAAGACAGGCGTAACTTAAAAAACAGGGATAACTTATGATACCTTCGCTCGGTGTGCAACTGTTTTGGATGATTGCGATAGGCTTAACAGTGGGCTTTGCCAGTTACTTCATTTTCATGAAATACAGCATTCGCCTCGGGTTAAGTATCACCCTGGGTACACTCGGGGCCGTATTCATGGGGGTTATCGCCTACTATTTCGCTTTTGGCCTGCCTTTAATGTATTCGATTTTAGGAGCCGTTACATTCCTGTTTATAGCAAATGTGTTTCTTTCACAGGAAGAATAGGCACGTATAAAAAAAATGCTCAAGGTTTAAATTTTTTTGGAATTATTGTTGGCATCTTACCACAATTTTTTTAAGATTACTTTTAGGGATTGTGATGAGGTGTACAAAAAGGACTCCGACCTATGTTGGAGTCCTTTTTTATTTTTAGCTTATTCCCTTTCTGTATTGTCCATAGAAAGAAGGACACCCCCGGTATTTTTGAGTTGTAGAGGCCTTTTGCAAAAATCAAACCTGTTCTTTTGGTCAATCTCTGTATTTTCGCGCATTCATCATCCTTATATATGCTTAATACGGGGTGGTTTTGAATGCGCTCAGGCTTTACTATTGATTAAAAGTCCTGGTTTTGCAAAAGCCCTCTTCTACTTTATATGGGAGTCAATTAGGGCATTGAATGATTATTAAAACTCTTTTAGCTTTCGTAAACGGTATTATGACTCACTGATATTAAACTCAAAAATTGTGGAGTCTTTTATGTCGTCATCGGTCTATTCACTCTGGTTACAGCCAAGCGGAGATATTGCTTATCGCCTGCAGGAACGCATTAATAACATGAGCCAGCGATATGGCACCCCTTCCTTTGCCCCGCATATAACGCTGCTGGGCAGTTTGAAATCGTCAGAGACAGAGCTTATTTCGCTGACGGATATCCTGGTGTCATCTCTGTCTCCCTTTGAAGTCAGGTTGACAAAAGCCGGGTATAGCGACCGGTTTTATCAGTCGCTTTTCTTGCGCGTAGAAAAAAACAACATGTTTCAAGAGGTGCGAAAACGAGCCTGCCAGCTTTTTGACATGAGTGATACAGAGGACTATCATCCTCATCTCAGTTTGCTGTATGGAGATTTATCTCAAAAGGAAAAGGAGCGTATCCTGAATATCATGGGCAGAGAGTTTTATATTCGGTTTCCGGTAAAAAGTATCGTGCTAATGCAAACCGAAGGTACCCCGGAGCAGTGGAAGAAAATTGATACCGCTGTTTTTAAGCTGCAATAATGGCAGGCTATTGGAGTTGATACTCTTTTGTATTATGCCGATTCTCATTTACCGTGCAGGATATTGATAAATAACCCAATCAAATCATCAAAAGGGCTGTTAAATATGTCTGATTACAAGTTTTTTAAACAGGTCAATCATGCCTTTGACGCTGCTGCCAAGTATTCCCGTTTTAATAAGGGGCTATTGGATCAAATTAAGATTTGCAATAACGTCTATCGGATAACCTTTCCGCTCGAACGGGACGACGGGACCATTGAGGTGATACACGGATGGCGGGTTGAACACAGTCATCATAAACTTCCGACGAAGGGGGGTATCCGGTTTAGTATGACGGTTAATGAGGATGAAACCATGGCCCTTGCCGCACTCATGACGTACAAATGTGCCGTAGTGGATGTACCCTTCGGCGGCGCAAAAGGAGGTATCAGAATTGATCGGACAAATTACTCTGCCGGTGAGATTGAGCGGATCACCCGCCGCTACGCCTACGAACTTATCAAAAAGGGATTTTTGGGTCCCGGCTCGGATGTACCGGCCCCTGATTACGGAACGGGCGCTACCGAAATGGGATGGATATTGGATACGTACCGGCAATTGAAATCGGATATCAACGCCGAAGCCTGCGTCACCGGCAAGCCGATTCCCCAGGGCGGTGTTCGGGGGCGTACGGAAGCAACCGGCCGGGGCGTTTTTTTTGGAGTTCGCGAAGCCTGCAGAAAGGCTGGAGACATGACAGAGCTGGGGTTGCAACCGGGCCTTGAAGGAAAAACCTTTATCATTCAGGGGTTAGGCAATGTGGGCTATCACACTGCAAAATATATGAGCGAGGGGGGAGCCAGGCTGGTCGGCGTTGCAGAAATTGAAGGGTCCATATACGACCCGAACGGTATTGAGCTGGAAAAACTTGTTGAATACAGGGAGGAAACGGGTTCGATCCTCGGTTTTGGCGCTACCAAAGAACTAGGAAGTAACACGGCGGTGCTGGAAGCCGAATGTGACATTCTGATACCGGCCGCACTCGAAAATCAGATCAATGATAGTAACGCTTCTCGAATTAAAGCTAAGATTCTGGCCGAAGCCGCTAACGGTCCCACGACCGCAAGCGCCCATCAAACGCTGAAAGAGAGAGAGGTACTTATCATTCCCGATAATTATCTGAACGCCGGTGGCGTGACGGTTTCTTATTTTGAATGGTTAAAAAATCTCTCCCATGTACGTTTCGGACGTATGGAAAAACGATTTGAAGAGGGCAGTTATCGGAAGATTTTAAATGTTGTCGAAAGTGGTTTGGATCGATCATTTACAGAAGAGGAAATGAAGGAACTGGCACGCGGGGCCGATGAATACGACTTGGTTGATTCGGGGCTCGAGGAAACCATGATCAATTCGTATGATCAGCTTAATGAACTTCGCAAAAAGCATGATATCGATTTGCGGACGGCCGCTTTCCTTAATGCTATTGAAAAAGTGGGCGTAATGTATGAACAGATGGGAATTTTTCCCTGATATGGCAGGTAACAGAAAAAGGACCGCCAGTTCAGGGCTTTTCTGTGGGGGGTACCTGCCTGCTGCTATGCAGTGGCGCGCAGGTACCTGAGAGTATGGGTAGGAGTTTCAGAGTAATCGCATAACATCAACTTATAACCTGTATAAATAATTTTGCGAAAGCCAGTGAAAAGAGTTGCAAATAAAAGGGAATAAATTTTGTTTTTAGCAATGATACTGGAATATTTGTATTCGGGTGCCCAGCGAGGCATTTCTTTTTACTATTAAATATAACTGAATGGAGCTACGAATGGAAAAAAGGCTGACGGCGGAGCATATCAAACAATGGAAAGAAGGGGTATATCATAAAGCATTTACCATTTTAGGAGCTCATGTAACGGATGGGGGCACATTCTTTGCCGTTTGGGCGCCCCATGCCCATTCCGTGAGCGTGGTCGGAGAGTTTAACAACTGGGATGGACGCGAAAACCCTATGGAAAAGGAAGATGCGACCGGCATATGGACGACTCAAGTATCGGGCGTTGAAAAGTGGGATCTTTATAAATTTGAGCTTAAGACGGCTGAAAATGCCCCACCTTTTCTAAAGTCCGATCCTTATGCAAGAGTCGCGGAAGTACGTCCCAAGACAGCCTCGCTGGTATACGATTCGGAGGAATTTGATTGGGAGGATGAAACCTGGCTTTCAAGCCGCGGAGAGCAACAGTCGTTTCGGAAACCGATCTCCATTTATGAAGTATACCTGGCTTCCTGGAAACGAAAGGGGCCGGACAATAATGAATACCTCGGTTATCGGGAGCTGGCACAAGAGCTGGTTCCCTATGTAAAGGAGTGCGGCTTTACCCATATCGAGTTAATGCCGATTGCCGAGCATCCCTATGATCCGTCCTGGGGCTACCAGATTACCGGCTATTATGCCCCGACCAGCAGGTTCGGTGATCCCGACGACCTGAAGTATTTTATCAACGAATGTCATAAAGCGGGCATCGGTGTAATCATGGATTGGGTGCCCGGCCACTTCCCCAAGGATGAACAGGGCTTACAGATGTTTGACGGAACACCTTTATACGAATATGCGGATCCCCGTAAACGCGAGCAGAAAGAGTGGGGGACCTATATTTTTGATTATGGCAAGCCCGGGGTTCGTAATTTTTTGTTATCGAATGCTCATTACTGGTGCGAGAAGTTCCATATCGATGGCCTCCGCGTTGATGCGGTGGCCTCCATGTTATACCTGGACTATTCCAAAAACGACGGGGAGTGGACTCCCAACAAGTATGGGGGCAATGAGCATTTGGAGGCGATCGATTTTCTCAAGGATTTCAATACGATTATTCATCGTGAGTTCCCGGGTATTTTGACGATGGCCGAGGAGTCCACCTCGTGGGAAGGGGTCACAAAACCGGTACATCACGGCGGATTGGGATTTGATTACAAGTGGAATATGGGGTGGATGAATGACACGCTCAGTTATATCAAGAAGGAGCCGGGGCAGCGACACGACGATCCCGATAAGATTACCTTTCCCATGATGTACAATTATTCCGAAAACTTTTTATTGCCTTTCTCTCACGATGAAGTGGTTCATCTCAAGGATCCCATGGTCTGGAAAAGTTCGGGCAACGAGCAGCAACAGTTTGCAAACCTGCGGCTGCTGTACACGTATTTTTTCAGCCATCCCGGAAAAAAACTGTTGTTTATGGGGAACGAATTTGCGGAAACCTCCGAATGGTCTGAAGGTTACGCCCTACACTGGCATTTATTGGATCACAGCCGGCACAGGGGGATACAAAGGATGGTCAGCGATCTTAATCGATTCTATCAAAAAGAAAAGTCGCTGCATGAAATAGACCGGGAAAACGAAGGGTTTGAATGGATTGAACTGGGACGCGAAACCCCCTGCTTGTTCGCCTTCCTGCGCAAAGCCCGCGACCCGGCCGATCATATTTTATGTATTTTGAATTTTGCTGATTATCCCCTGGATAATTACCATTTGAGTCCTTTCGACGGGGTACAGTATGAACTCGTCTTTAACAGTGATTCAGAGTATTACGGTGGACAAAATCGAGGGTCTCATTATGGAAAGATGGGCAAGCAGTACGTCTCTGTCCCCCCCTTTACCGGATTACTGCTGAAACCAGCCGACTAACCCGAATTTTTTACACGGTTCGGTCAGCCTGAAATGGATGACGGATTGGTCAGAAGAATAAGCGTTATGATAGAGGCCTCGCATGTATAACCACAACTGTTTGTGAATAAGATTGGGTTTCATTTTATTAACAAGCTGTATTTTAGTATATTTGTTCGTTTAATTTGTCAAAATTGTAAGGTTCAATGGCTTTCAAGCTAAATCATCTTCCCAGTCGTACCGAAAAACCCCGAGAAAAAGGAATGACGCTCATTCTGGATAAAGGGTTGAGTGTCCGTCAGGTTGAAGATTTTTGTGCCTCGTGTTCCAACTATATCGATATTGTGAAGTTAGGATGGGGTACCAGCTACGTTACGCAAAACCTTGAGGACAAGCTTGCGGTCTATGCGGAGGCCGATATACCAGTCTATTTCGGGGGGACATTGTTCGAGGCTTATGTGCTGCGTGACCAGCTGGATGCATATATGAAGCTGCTCGATCGGTTCGATATCGGACATGCCGAAGTTTCAAACGGGACGATCTGGCTGTCCGATCAGCGTAAGGTCGAAATCATACAGCTCATGAGTAAGCATTTTACAATTTTGTCAGAAATAGGAAGCAAGAATCCGAATGATATTATCCCCCCCTACAAGTGGGTAAAAATGATTGAGCGCGAACTCGAGGCAGGGGCCTGGAAAGTGATATGTGAGGCCAGAGAAAGTGGAACCGTAGGCGTTTTTCGACCCAATGGTGAAGTGCGATCCGGACTTATTGACGAAATTGCTGATCAGGTACCGGTGGAGAAACTAATCTTTGAGGCTCCCCAAAAAGAACAGCAGGTTTGGTTTATTCGCAAGTTTGGGAGTAATGTAAACCTGGGCAATGTTCAGCCATCAGAAGTTATTCCGGTAGAAACACTCCGGCTGGGGCTTAGAGGCGACACACTTTTCGACTTTTATTCGCTTGATGATGATATGAATCAACTTTATCCCGACCACGAGGATACGAAGTCGAAAGATTAATTCAATGAAATACCAACGAAGCTATTCCGAATAATATATGAAAGTTCTATACGCTGCAGCCGAGATATCTCCCTTTGCCCGAATGACGCATACAGCTGATCTGCTGCGTTTTTTGCCGGCCTCATTACAAGACAAGGGATACGAGATACGTATCCTCTTACCCAAATACGGTACGATTAACGATCGCAGAAATCGTTTGCATGAGGTGATCCGCCTCTCTGGTATCGAGGTTGAAGTGGGGGATAAGATAGAAAGTATGCGCATCAAGGTGGCAAGTATACCGAATGCCAAGCTCCAGGTTTACTTCCTGGATAACGATACCTATTTCAACCGGAAGGCTATGTTTATGAACCCCGACGATGGGGAGCACTACGAGGATAATGACGAACGGATTGTCTTTTACAGCAAAGGAGTGCTCGAGACGGTCATCAAACTGGGATGGAAGCCCGATATTATTCATTGTCACGATTGGCCGGCGGGACTTATACCGCTGCTGGTCAAAGAAAAATACAACGACCTGGATCTTTTTAAGGATACGCAGCTTATTTATAATATCCATCATCCCGAAAACAATGGTGTATTCAATAAAAAACTGCTTGACCTTGTGGGTTTTCCGGATTCCTTGAACCGGGACAATCTTATAGAGGGTGATAACGTTGACTTACGCACCCTCGGTTTAAAATATAGTGATCACGTTGTGACCGGAAACCATCTGACGGATCAGCTGGATGATCTCTTCGGCGAACTTAACATTTCGCCAAAGAAGATTCAGGGCTCACCGGAAGACGTCTCCGATAAGTTCGCACGTTACTATGATGAGATTGCCGGAACTGAGGAAGAAACGGAAGAATCCTAACATAATTTTAGAGTTGTATTTTGTTGCAGAACATAATGAGCAGCACCTTTCGAAATGCAAATGCGTTTTGCTTACTATTGGTCTTGGGAATAGCAGCAGTAATTTCCAGCTGTGAAAATCCGGGATCTGTCGGTAGTGGTCTAAGTGAATCGGGCGCTGATGTTGAAATCCTGCGGGATACGATAGGCGTTGTAGACACGCTCGGATTCAATTCATATTCGGGAAACTATGCCTTTTTTGCGGCTGGAGCCTATAATGATCCTCTCTTTGGTGAGCTGAAGGCCACCGGTCTCGTGAGGCCCTCCCTGCCTGCCGCCGGGGACAGCCTGGAGGAGGATGCCACGATGAAGATGCGTATTCTCTTTGACTCACAGAATGTATATGGAGATACGCTGGCGGACCAGTCGTTTGAGGTATACAGAATCGAGGAATACTGGAGAAGCAGAACCCATAAGCTCAAAGACGAGCTGCAGATTGATCAAAGTCAGGCGGTGGCTTCGTTTACCGTTGAAACCGAGGACTCTATGGATGTGACCCTGGACCCGGCGTGGGTTAGTGAGTATTATATGGCCTACGCAGAATCTGAGGACGCTGATGCCGATTCGCTTTATCAAAACGAAGTATACGGCCTGGCGCTCGTGCCCTCCGGCAGTAATAAAATTATTCCGCTTGACGCCCAGTCGACCCGGTTTGTTATTGAGAATCCCGAAACCGACACGTTTGAAGTCTCAAACGGGCAGTGGGCGTATCACATGAGCAGAAGCAATGAGCCGGATCAACCCGAAGGGTCAGCGGCAGCTTATAATATGCTGGAAAACATCCTGAGCTTCCGGCTTGATCTTTCTGGTATTGATATTAACGGTCCCAGTATCTCCAGGGCCGAGCTCGTCTTTTACCAGGATAACGCAATAATGGAACAATCGATTTCGGGCTCGGTAAAACGTCCACAGCCACAGTCTGCTCAGCTGCGATTTGTAAATTCCGGGCAAATCCCGGATAACCTGATCGCAGGGAATCCCTCGGCAAATGGCAGTTATTCGGAAGAGGATCACGCTTTTCACTTCAATGTGACTTCATTGATACAAAACGGACTGATTAACGGCTTCCCGGAGAACAGGAAATTTTACTTCATGTTATCCAACGACGGTTCAGTTAAAGCAAGCCTTCTTTCTATTGACCCCGGCAGCGAAAAGGCCCCGAAACTTGTAATTACCTATTTAAAAAACAGCACTGAGTAACGTTGAAAAAATTTGTATTCGTAACGCTTATTTTTTGTTTTACCAGTACTGCAGCAATGGCTCAATCGCAGGATGAGCAGGCTAAGAGCGGGTCTGTATACTCCAAGCTGGGCATTGGCTATCCCGTTGGGCTGTCGAGCACCTCGGCCCGTTCGCTGGGACTAACGGGCGTATCATATAATGAAACCTATGTGGCGGGACTGACGAACCCTGCGCACTGGGGACATACCGTTTACGGATTGGGTGCCGGGGGCGTTGGCATCGACTCCTATAATGCCAGTGGAGCTTCTGCGGAGGCAAGAAATGTTCATTTTGGAATACACCAGTTTCAGCTGCAGCTGCCTGTCATACGAGGCAAGTTTGGCGTTTCGGCTTCCTTTAGTCCCGTCACTCAGTCGAATTTCCGTAATTACCAGGAAGATGTGATGGATGTCGGTACCGGTGTGACACAGGATACGCTGCTCTATGGTATTGAAAACCGGGGCAGTGGGGGCGCGAACCGCGCAGAGTTAGGATTCGGCTGGCGTATAACCCCCCATATTTCGGTCGGATATGCCGCTTCCATTGTTTTTATCTCTCTTGACGATCATTATACCGGTGTTTTTGGCAATGCAAACTACCAGACGGTCGGGTATACACTTGAAACCAGCGGTTCAGGCTTTGGAAATCGTTTTGGCACCTATATTCGCATACCGGGGCTTTTGGGTTCCGAAGACCAGCTGGGTATAGGGGCCAGCGTCAATTTGCCGGTTTCCATTGATGCGCAGCGAAAACAGACAGCCGATCTCGGGCCCAGTTCTCTCTCTACAGAGGACGGCGGAAATCTGGGTAACGGAACAATCACCCTGCCGATGACTATAAATGCAGGACTTAGTTATCATCCCAGCAGATTGACGATGTTTGCTACAGAAGCTACATATGAGAATTGGTCGGACTTTGACAACGATTTTAAACCTTCGGAAGGCGCTCTTTTTACAGATCGCTATAAATATGGTTTGGGATTCCAATATTTTCCTTACATTACAGGATCAAATAAGTTTTTGTCACAGTTTAAGTATCGTATAGGGGCATCATACGATACGGGCCATCTGAAAATTCAGGGAGAAAAAATCAATACCCTGAAATTTTCTTTCGGGTTAGGAATCCTGTCACCGCGGTCAAATTCTAATTCATCCATCGATTTAAGTTTTGAATACGGGCTTCGCGGCACGCAAAACATGAATTTGGTTGAAGAACAGATATGGGGCGTGCGGTTATCGCTGAATTTGGCGGAAATCATGTTTTTCCGGCCAAAATTACAGTAGATGAAATAAATGACCCGAAAATAAGTTTATAATATGAACCATAGATTAAAACACTGAGAATTATGAAAAAGCTACTCCTTTTAACGGCTTTTATCTTCTTCAGCAGTAGCTGGACAATGGCACAATCATCACAAGAGCCGCCGAGTGGAATGAGCGAGATCCAAGCTTATTCCATCTTTTACGAGAATTATAAGAATGAATCATATGAGGAGGCCCTGCAGTTCGGGCGCTGGATATGGAAAGGCATGCCCGAAACCATTGAAGGTTATCCGAAATTTGACCTGAAAAGGAATTTGCGCCGCCTGATCACGGTGTATTCCAATCTCGGGGAGAATATTGAGGACCCGTCATTAGCCGAGGCCTATACCGATACCGCTTTAACGATCTTTGACAAGGTTTATGAAACGTATGGAGATGATCTGGACGCTTATGAGTGGGCTGTGAGGCGGGGTCGCTTTTATGAAAGCCACTCAGATCGTATCGAGGATGCTGCTACCAAAGCAGCTGCCGAATATAAGAAGGCCTTTGATTTGAAGCCCGAAGAGTTTACCAAAATGGGGGACGGCTACTACGTGCAATCCATGCTGCGGGATCTGATTTCACAGGATAAAAAAGAAGAAGCCCTGGCCATCATCGATGAGGCAGAGCCCTATGCCCCCGAAAAACTGAATGAGTACTTCAGCAAAGCACGTAATAAGCTGTTTGATACTCCGGAAGAACGCATTACATTCCTGAAAGGAGAATTGGAAGATGACCCGGAAAATGAAGAATTGCTGACCCAGCTGCAGGATATCTATGAAAGGGAGGATATGGTTTCGGAGTTAAATGCGATAAGTAAAAAGCTGTATGAAATTAACCCGAGCTATGAAAACAGCCTGGCCCTGGCGGAAAGTGCGCAGAGCGACGCCAATTACAACGAGGCTATCGAATATTTCAAGGAAGCGCTT
Organism: Fodinibius sp.; assembly: GCF_041642155.1. Lineage (NCBI taxonomy): Bacteria > Pseudomonadati > Balneolota > Balneolia > Balneolales > Balneolaceae > Fodinibius > Fodinibius sp. The sequence goes on along the minus strand of NZ_JBEPWZ010000016.1, from coordinate 10,807 downwards.
GACAAGGCAGAAAAATCCGATCAAAAAGCGGCGATTGCACTGAATATTTCCAGTGCGTATCTGAATAGCGAACAACTGCCACAGGCCCGGGAATACGCCCGAATTGCGGCAGATCACGACAGTGAATGGGGCAAACCATTTATCAATATCGCCGACGCCTATGCCCAGGCCGTTAGTAACTGCACCGATAATCGGAAACTTGAGGTGGAAGACCGGGTGGTTTACTGGCTGGTCCTCGATTACCTTAATAAAGCGAAAAGTATTGACAGCTCTGTCAGCAGTGAAGCCAATAACAAGATCAATTCTTACGCTTCGGTCACGCCGACCACCGAACAGCAGTTTTTCAAAAATTGGGACGAAGGCCAGCAGTTAAGTGTCGATGAATCATTGAACTCCTGCTATGGCTGGATTAACGAAACGACTACGGTCCGCCGATAGACTTTAAGAGGCCTTTGCAAAACAACGGTTTTGCAAAGGTTTCTTTAAATATCGGTCAAACCTTATTATCTTTAAATACTTTAATGACCATAAACAGGGCATCGCAGACGGTTGCCCTGTTTATATCTCCTTCCAGTTTTTTGTACACATAAATCTAATAATTTTCATATCTGCTTTCCCGTAAGCGCTTTTTTTGCTGTACGGGAATGTTGGACATTAAGCTAAAACCACCGGATGTAATGGGACGTTCAAGAAATAATAAAAACCGCGGCCGCAACAAGAACAAAAATGCTTTTGTACCCCGGTTTCAGGATAATCGACAGGTAGAGGTAGCGGGGGAGTACCGCGGGGTTGTGGAAATTAATGCCAAGGGTTATGGCTTTGCCCGTGAGTTGGATCACGAATTCAGTTATGAACCCGATGATCCTTTTCTGAAACCGGATGAAGTGAAACGCCATTACTTGCGTCCGGGTCTGGTCATTGAAGGAGAGTATGAGGAAGATAACCGGGGGAACCGCCATATCTACTCCATTGAAAAAATAAACGGGCACGATCCTATCGAATGGCAACGCGCCACCCGCTTTGAACTGCAAACGCCCATAATGCCGGTCGAATACCTTAAACTGGGTCAAGAGCCCGACAATATCGAGATGAGGGTACTGGATCTCGTCGCCCCGATCGGCAAGGGCCAGCGCGCGCTGATCGTGGCCCCGCCCCGGACGGGTAAGACGGTGCTGCTGAAGAAAATCGCCGAATCGGCTACGGCTCATTATCCGGATATCTCCACCGGAGTCCTGCTGGTGGATGAGCGACCGGAAGAGGTGACCGACTTTTTGCGAACCACGGATGCCGAAGTATTTGCCTCTTCAAACGATAATTCGACTGAGAGCCACATTCGGATAACGGAACTGGCTCTCGGCTATGTCAAACGAAAAGCAGAAATGGGAGAGGATGCCGTTTTGCTGATTGATTCCATTACCCGGCTGGGACGAGCATATAATAATGCACAGGAGAGCAGCGGGCGAACTCTTTCCGGGGGACTTGATATCCGGGCGCTGGAAATTCCCAAGAAAATTTTTGGATCTGCCCGTAAGATTGAGGGAGGAGGTTCGCTCACTATTATAGCTACTTGCCTAGTAGAGACCAACTCGCGTATGGATGATCTTATCTTCGAGGAATTCAAGGGTACCGGAAATATGGAACTGGTACTTGACCGCGAGCTGGCTAACGATCGCATTTTTCCCGCTATCAATATCAGTGCATCCGGCACGCGGAATGAAGACAAATTTATCGATGACATTGAAGAGCGAAATATGGTACGTCGTTATCTGCTTAAAAAGTCGCCAAAGGAATCAATGCAGAGCTTGTTAAAGGTATTGAAGAACACCGAAAGCAACGAAGAGTTGCTCAACCAGATTGCCGCTATGGTTTAAATAAAAATCAATGGGGAGACCAGCTTTGACTACAGAAATAGTCGAATACAATATTGAACCTGCCCAAAGGATTTAGGACCCTGTAGGTCTTAGCAATATTTACTGCAAGTCCGTCGAATTTGGCCGGATTCCGGGTTTTTCTTCGTCACCCTGAAAGAGCCCTCAAGAATTGTTACACTGCCGCTCTGCGCAAGGAGACCGGCAGACACACTGGAAGGACAGGTACCTAATAAACCGGCAGGGAGTTATCTATATCCCTTGCCCACTGGTTAATACCGCCTTTCAGGTTCATGGCGTGGGTAAACCCTTCTTTTTCCAGCAGTTTGCACGCCTCGGCGCTTCGTGAACCGCTGCGACACAGGCAGACGACCTCCTGGTCCTTCTTATCGGCAATCTCGTCCAGCCGTTGACGTAGCTTTCCTAAAGGAATGAGGATGGAGTTGTCGTAGGCTATTTTTGATTGGTACTGCTCAAAGGGTTCGCGAACGTCCAGCAGAAACACATTCTCTTCGTTATCGATCTTCCTTTTTAACTCTTGAACAGTTATTTCTTTCATGCTTATGAAGGGGTTTTAGTAATCATTGATTTTGAGTGAGCTTTGCAAAACCCTCTTAAAACAGTAGTCGGCATTTCTTCCGCTTATCCGTAGCGGTCAGACAGGTTCACAAAGTCTTGAGGTGTTATTTATTTATGGATTGTTTCCGGATTCATAGCGATCCAGTCGAAATTGATTGCCCAGGTATAGCCGACGGGCCTCTTCATCATCGGCCAGCTGATCGGCCGATCCTTCTTTCAGAATTTTTCCTTCAAACATAAGGTAGGCCCGGTCGGTTATAGCCAGGGTCTCGTGCACGTTATGGTCGGTGATAAAGATACCGATGTTGCGGTGCCTGAGCTCGGCGACGATTTCCTGGATATCCTCCACTGCAATAGGATCGACGCCGGCAAACGGTTCGTCCAGTAAAATAAAATTGGGGTCGGTTACCAGGGCACGCGCAATTTCCGTCCGCCTTCGCTCCCCTCCGGAGAGGCTATATCCCTTGCTGTCCACTACTTTTTGAAGGCCGAACTCTTCCACGAGCTGATCCGTACGATGCTGGATCTCCCGGCTGGACAGGTCAAAAAATTGTAGGATGCTTTCCAGGTTTTCCCGTACGGTCAGATTACGGAATACGCTGGCTTCCTGCGAAAGATAACCGATGCCCAGCCGCGCCCGCTTGTACATGGGCATACCCGTCAGATCGCGGCCATCAAGAAAAATCCTGCCGCTGTTGGGGGTAACAAGTCCCACAAACATGTAAAAGGTAGTCGTCTTTCCGGCGCCGTTGGGACCCAGTAAGCCCACAATTTCACCCTGTGTAACATTAATGGATACATCCGAAACTACCGTACGCCGCTTATAACGTTTTGTGAGTTCTTTGCTAAAGAGCGTTTTGTTATCGGTTTGTTCCGCCATGAGATGACATTAATGCTTAAACTGCAGCGAGTTCTTGCAATGCGGATTCAAAAATTCGCTTTCCATCGTCCGAACCCAGGATGCTTTCCACTGCGCGTTCGGGATGCGGCATCATACCCAGAACATTGCGTTGCTGATTACAGATGCCGGCGATATGATCGATCGAACCGTTGATATTGGATTCCGGCGTCGTCTTGCCTTCCCTGTTGCAATAGCGGAAGACAATCTGATCGTTATCCTGTAATTTTTTGAGCTGATCGCTGTCAGTTACGTAATTGCCCTCGCCGTGGGCAACGGGCAGCTGTAAAACCTCGCCCGGTTCAATCATCCTCGTAAACAGCGTATTGGAAGTTTCGCAGCGGAGGTACGACTGTTTGCAGATAAACCGAAGTTGTTCATTATGCAGCATCGCTCCCGGTAGCAACCCAGCTTCCAATAGAATTTGAAAGCCGTTGCAAATCCCTAAAACGGGTCCCCCTTTATGTGCGAATTCAGTAACCGACTGCATAATGGGTGAAAAACGTGCAATGGCTCCCGACCGGAGATAATCTCCGTATGAAAACCCACCGGGTACCAACAGAAGGTCGATGTCCGAGAGGTCGGTATCTTTATGCCAGATAAATTGTGCATTGGCATTCATTACATGCGCCAGGGCATGATAGGCATCATGGTCGCAGTTTGAGCCGGGGAAAACAATTACTCCAAAGTTAGCAGACACGATATTATCCTTTTATTTCGGTGACAAGTTGAATTTCTTTGAGCACGCCGTTTACTTCGAAACAGTCTTCAAAGCTGCCTTCGAAAACCTCGGCTTTGCCTTCGTTGTGTACTTTATAGGTTAACTCTTCGGCGTGAGACTGACTGCATCCCAACGCTTTTTTTAGCTGTCCAATGACTTCCTCGAACGTATGAACATCATCATCGTAGAGAATAACTCTCCAGGGCGTCTTCTCATGGTCATCTTCCTGTTCCTCTTCCAGAACATCGACGTCGATTTCGGGTGCTTCCTGTTTGCCAGGTTCAGATCCCCAAACATTTGCAAGCGGATCAGTCATAGCAACAATATTAATTTTCGTGGATCGTGATCTCAAAATCTTCCATAACTTCATTGGCAAGCAGCTTGGTACAGGCCGTTTCGGCGATATCAAAAGCCGCATCCTTGCTGTCGGCGTCAATATTCAGCTCAATGAGCTTGCCGATGCGCACGCTTTCAATATCGGATAATCCTAAATTGTTCAGCGCATGGTGAGCCGCTTTGCCTTGAGGGTCTAATATGGATTTGCGTAGTGTTACGTTGACAGTAGCCTTATACATCGGTATAAAAAATTGTGCGAGTTTAAATGAGGGTAAAGTTAATCTTTATTTAGCTTAGCTGCTACCTGTTTACCGATAAAATTCCGTGCCTCTTCAGGTGAGCTATCATCAAGATCAATCCAGTGAATGAAATTCCACCGCCGGAACCACGAAAGCTGTCGTTTGGCGTAGCGACGGGTTTTGGTCTTGATGTTGTTAACCATCTTTTCGTAGCTAATATTGCCTTCCAGGTAATGGATAGCCTGCAGGTATCCCACCGTATTAATTCCGGGGTCTTTGAGGGTATAGCCGCGGTTCAGGATCGATTCAACCTCTTCCAGCAATCCCTGCGCAAACATCTGCTCCACGCGGCTGTTGATTCGGTCATAAAGTGCCTGACGATTGCGATGCAGGCCAAAAACGATCATATCGTCCGGCACCGTAATGGAGTTGTCCTCCGAATGGAAGGAACTAAAGGGTCGGCCTGTCTGCATCCACACGTCGAGGGCGCGAACAATGCGTTGCGTATTCATGCCGTCCATCTTTTGTGCGTAGGTAGGATCTACCTCCCGCAGTTTTTTGTACAGCGATTCAACGCCCTCTTCCTCAACTTGTGTTTCGAGCCGGTCAATATTGGATTCATCGGCCCCGGGCACATCATCCAGCGGCTGGATTGTACACTGCACATGCAAAGTACTGCCGCCGGTGTATAAAACATTTTTATTGCGTTGCTCAATATCCAGCTGCCAGCTGCGGGCCCGCTCTTCATAGTTGGCTACGCTGTCTTTGACCCCCGGATCAATGATGGAGAGATTATAATGCGGTACATCGCCCTGCTCATTCTCTGTGGGAGTGGCCGTACCAATATTCAGGTACTTGTAACACTGGCGGGAGTCCACAGAAATTATTTCTGCATCAAGATCCCGCGCTACATCCACTGAAAGGGCCGTTTTACCGACGGCTGTGGGACCAAGAAGTAATATGCGCACAAAAAAAATTTAATTTGAAGGTCACTCTGATAACAAATATAAGAAAAAAAGATCATTGTTTTTGAGGGGTGTTATTCTGGAGAATCCGGTAGAAAAGGGGACTATCTGGGATGTATAAAGGGCGGTTAATTTGGTTGCTAAGAGAGCGAGGATTTATTAGTATACGGTACTTATTCTGCGGACTGTTTTTTAGGTCTGATAAACGCTCAGCTAAATATTATTATCTATGAGATTTAACTTATCAAGTAGCAAATTAGTTAATGCACTTTCCGCCGTTTCGGGGGCTGTACCTAATAAAGCTACGCTTCCCATCCTGGAAACTATTTTGTTTACAAGTGAGGATGGCCAGCTGCGGCTTACAGCTACCGATCTGGAGATTTCAATCATTGAATATATGGACGCTGATATTGAGGAGGGAGGGGCGGTTGCTATCCCCGCTCGCCGGTTGACTGAGACGCTGCGCCAGCTGCCTGATATTCCGGTTGCCTTTGAAGTCGACGAAAAATTTAACGTGAAATTCCGCACAGACAAGGGAACGTACAAACTGGTAGGGGAAGACCCGGATGAGTTTCCCGAAGTTCCGAATCTTGACGAGGGACATCTGCTCGAGACTACAAAAGACGATATACTCAAGGCTATTAGTAAAACGCTGTTTGCGGTTTCCAATGATGATTTGCGTCCCGCCATGATGGGCGTCTTTTTTGATATCGGTCCCGATGAAAGCAAATTTGTTGCCACTGACGGACACCGGCTGGTGCGCTATATTAAGCAGGACCTTACCAGCGAGCAGGAAATCAATTTTATCGTCCCCGAGAAGGCCTTGAGTCTTGTTCAGAAAGCACTGCACGGCGATGAATGCCTGCTTACCATTACGGAAGATCATGCGCGTTTCAAGAGCGGGAATACGATTGTCATTACTCGGCTGATCAACGAGCAGTATCCCAATTATGATTCCGTTATTCCGCGGGAAAATGACAAAACACTGATTATCAATAAAGAGCAGATGCTGGCTACGGTAAAGCGGGTAGCTATCTTTTCGAGCTCGACGACCCGGCAAATCCGGCTGCAGCTACAACCCGATAAGTTGACGATCCGGGCTGAGGATATTGATATGAGCAGCGAAGCAAAGGAAACCATCTCCTGCGACTATGATAATGAAGAGGAGATGGAGATCGGTTTTAACGCCAAATATCTGGCCGATGTGTTGGGGAATGTCGACGATGAGGAAGTGTATTTCGAGTTTTCCACACCCAACAGAGCGGGAATTGTAAAACCTTCCGAAGAAGATGAAAATGAGCAGATGCTCATGCTTGTGATGCCGGTGATGCTGAACACCTATGCGTAAGGTCATTACTCTTACAACCGATTTTGGGTTACGGGATTACTATGTAAGTGCTATGAAAGCGGTGATGCTCGGCATCGCGCCGGAAGCCCGACTGATAGATGTGTCTCATGATATTCCCTCCCAGGATATTATGGCGGGTTCGTGGGTGTTGAAAAATTCCGCAATGCTTTTCCCCTCCAAAACAGTGCACACGGTGGTGATAGATCCGGGCGTAGGTACCGAACGCCATCCCATTGCCCTGCAGGTTGAAGATCAATATTTTGTGGGTCCCGATAACGGTATTTTTTCATTGTTGACGTCAGACAGCGATTATACGGCCGTACGTCTTACTAAACAGCAGTACCTGCGGGAGAGCCCCTCCAATACATTTCACGGGCGTGATATATTTGCCCCGGCGGCCGCCCATTTGAGCCGGGGGGTACCGCTGGAAGAGCTCGGAGAGCCCCTGGATGAACTGGTCAGCTATCGATGGATGCAGCCTATAGCCGACAAAGACGGGGTGCAGGGCACGATCATACATATCGATAAGTTCGGCAATCTGATTACCAATATACCACAGGCACTTATTAAAGAGGTGGTCGAAGGAAAGAAGGTAAAGATTTATATCGGAAATGTTATTCTGAATGATATTTCGAATACTTTTGGGGCGGTAGCTGAAGGAGAGCCGGTGGCATATGTCGGCAGTGCGGGCATGCTTGAGATCGGCATAAACATGGGCGATGCCGAGGAAATGCTGGGCGTTCAAAAGGGGGCGCAGATATCCTTGGTCCTGCAAAAGTAGGGCCTGCTATAATCTGTTTATCGTAACTATTGATAAGAAATCAACGTATCACAACAAAACAGTCCAATGCACTGTCATGTTATGTTGAATACCAACAGGATTACTGCTTTCCGCCTGTGATCCTGAAGCTCTTTGGGATAACCGAACCCATTTATGCCTATGTCTCTTGAAATTCGATCTCCAAAATATGAGCGTGCCGCGATCACCATTCCCTCGGAGGCAGCTAATCTGCAAAAAGGGTTCAACGGCACAGTTTGTTCCAATAAAGGCGATGAGTATACTATTCGCAATAATATTATTGATCTGCTGGCCGGCGATACCATGGATATGTCGTGGGCACAGAGTTCAAACCACTGGAAAGTAACGGCAGCCCTGTATGAAGATATTTGGCGCAAGCGATCACTTTCTATCTTGAGCGGCGAAGAATTTCCCATCCGGAAAGAACAGGAACTCCTTACACAATGGCTCAATCCCCAGCCCGCCCGCCGGTATCTGGATATAGGCTGCTCAACAGCGCTGTACGGACGCCTGATGAAGAAAGCGGAGCCCGAATGCGAGGTGGTATCACTCGACTTTTCTGTACAGATGCTGGAGGAGGCACGGCTAAAGTCGGAAGCCGAAGAAGCGGATCAATACCTGGTACGGGCAGATGCGCGTTCACTACCCTTTTTTAGCGCCACTTTTGACGGACTGACGATGGGTGGCACGCTTAATGAATTGACGGATCCCGCCAGGGTTTTGTATGAGGCACGGCGTGTCATAAAAAAGGATGGTGTCTTTTTCATGATGCACCTGGTCAAGGCCGATGCCTGGTACCTTCGGCTGCTGCAGGAATCGACCGAATTCAGCGGCATCAAATTTTGGGCCATTGAAGAAAGCAATGAACTTTTCGAACAAACCGGTTTCAGGGTCGCCGATCAGTTCTGCAAGGGTATTGTTTGTTTTACAAAGCTTCTGCCGGCCTGATAGAGGCTGGGCCGCGCGCGTGATTGTGCTTCGGATAACGTGAAAAGTAACCCTTACTATTATGCAAAAACCAGTTCCTGATAATTGAATCCGTCGTTTTGAATCCCGCCCAATAGCTCAGCAAAACCGATCCAACTAATAACCAGGAACAAATAACCAAATTAATCCTTGATACTGAGCTTGGAAATCGTCAGCCTCCGATAACCGATAACCGATAACCGATAACCGATAACCGATAACCGATAACCGATAACCGATAACCGATAACCGATAACCTACATCTGATCCGGTGCGCTGATGCCTAATATCGTCAGTCCGTTGGCCAAAACCCGGGCGGTGGCTTTCGCCAGTGCGGTTCTTGCCTGCATCAGCTGCTCATCTTCGCCCAGAATGCGGCAGTCGTGGTAGAAGGAAGTAAAATGCGAAGCCAGGTTATCCAGGTAGTTGATCAGTCGATGCGGTTCACGGCTTTCAGCAGCGCTTTGAATCATCTGGGGAAAGCGGATGATGCTTTTGATAAGCTTTTTTTCGGATTCATGGGTCAGTCGTTCCAAATCGGGAGCGCCCTCAAGGCGGTACTCCTGCTCTACTTTTCTTAGGATGCTGTGAATACGGGCGTGGGCGTATTGCAGGTAAAAAACAGGATTCTTTTCGCCCTCCGTCTTGGCTTCGGCAACGTCGAATTCCAGATGCGTATTGGGGGCCCGCATCAAAAAAAAGAAACGGGTGATATCCGAACCCACTTCATCCATCAGCTCGTCAAGCGTAATAAAATTGGCTTTCCGTGTACTCATCTTGAACGGTTTGCCTTCCTTGACAATAGTTACGAACTGGTAGACAATCACATCCACTCTGGAACGGTCGTATCCCAGTGCTTCGATTCCGGAAAGCACATCGGGATAGGTATCAATATGATCGGCGCCAAAGACGTCGATACACTGATCGTAGCCCCGGTCGAGCTTATTGGCATGGTAGGCTATGTCGGGGAGACGATAGGTCGGCTCCCCGCTGCTTTTGATGAGCACGGTGTCTTTATCTTTGCCAAAGCGGGTAGTGCGAAACCAGGTGGCCCCGTCTTTGTCGTAAGCCAAATCTTTTTCACGAAATGTTTCGATCGCTCGCTCGATGGAACCGTCGTCATAGACTTCCTGCTCATTGAAGAACGAATCCATTTTAATGTTCATCCGCTGGAGCGTAGCCTGGATCTCTTCGAAGATCAGCTGTTCGGCTTTCTCCTTAAAGACGGTGATACCGCCCGATCGGACAAGGCTGTCGCCGTGTTCTTCCACTAACGCTCGGGCGATTTCGCGGATGTATTCGCCCTCATAGCCATCGTCGGGCAGCGCTGCTTCCTCTCCCAGTTCCTGCAGGTAGCGTGCACGGACACTCTGTCCCAGTATGCGCATTTGACGGCCGGCATTGTTGAAATAGTATTCGCGGTCGACTTCAGCGCCGGTCCACTCCAGTAAACGTGCCACCGTATCGCCCAAAACGGCATTGCGACCGTGTCCGACGGTTAAGGGTCCCGTGGGATTGGCGCTGACAAACTCAATGAGGATGCGTTTGCCGCTGAGTGTGCCGGTCTTACCGAAATCCCGGCTTTGATTCAAAACGAGTTGAAGTTCATCATAAAGGTAGTCTTCGGCATAGCGGAAGTTGATAAAACCGGGACCCGCAATTTCAACAGCTTTAATCTTTTTGGGATCATACTCCAGTTCTTGCACAATCTTTTCTGCAATGCTTCGGGGATTCGTATTGAGTACACTGGCCAGGTTAAGGGCAATATTCGAGGCCGAATCCCCGTGATCGGGCTGGTTCGGTTTTTCAATCTGGATATCGGGCAGGTCCTCCTCCGGAAGGTCGAACTGATTCAGGGCGGATCTTAAAATGGAGCGCAGGTAGTCTGTCATGTACATTGTTTACTGTCTTTAAATTCAGGCGTCAATATAAGGCTTTTGAATATCGAATATCGAGTAGCTAAGAATGAAAAATTAAAAATGGACAATTAAAAATTTATCTGTCTATCCTTTTGTTCATTGTATTGAGAATGGCACCCAGGATACTTTTTAGTTCATGACAATCAGAGAGGAGTAATTGAGCCTCTTT
>NZ_JBEPWZ010000015.1:0-27199 GCF_041642155.1 Fodinibius sp. | reverse complement strand
GCCTTATTCGTAAAGGTCAGTGCCAGGATATCGTCGGGAGCAGCCTTCTGCTGCTGAATGAGATACGCTATGCGGTAGGTAAGTACGCGTGTTTTGCCGCTGCCGGCCCCGGCGACGATAAGCAGGGGACCTTCCGTATGCTGTACGGCACGCTGCTGGGCTTTATTCAGGTCGTGGATAAAATCCGGTTCTTTTGGCATAAACTAAATTTGAATATTCTTTTTAAATGTAAGGCTCATCGAAGCCTCTCCGTGCTTCGCAAAGGTTGAACTCCTGCAACAAACTTAAACGCCTGGTGAGCCAGATCTGTACTTATTCACTTCACTGAAGAAATGTTGAAGTATATCGTATATATTATTCCAATTCTCTTAAAATTCCGCGCAGCTTCTCCAGGTTCGTTACCGTGTCGGCTTTTTTATCTCGTTCGCGCTGCACCACTTCTTCGGGAGCATTATTGACAAAGCCGTCGTTGTTAAGCTTCCCTTCAATCGATTTGAGGAAGCCTTGCAGGCGATCGATCTCTTTCCGTATGCGTTCCCGCTCTTTATCAAGATCAACAAATCCCTTGAGGGGGACAAAAATTTCTGTCCCTTCCACAACGGCTGATGCGGAGGTTTCGGGCTTTGACAAATCAGCCCTTACTTCAAGGGCATCGATACGTTGCAGCTTTCGGAAAATCCATTCGTTATTCCTGAGGGCCCCGGCCGCCTGTTCATCGCCGGCGTTAATCAGCAGGTCGATGTCGTCGTTGGGACTCAGGTTAAACTCGGCGCGAATATTGCGTACCGCGGAAATGATGCGCTGGATCCTGGTGAACAGGGCCTGGTCCTCCCTTGAAACCGCCGACTGGTCAAATGCAGGCCAGGAGGCAACGATCATGGCCTCCTCTGTTTTGCGGGGACGAATATGCTGCCATATCTCTTCTGTTATAAACGGCATAAACGGGTGGAGAAGTTTCATAAGCTCTTCGAAGAAATTAAGTCCCCTTGCCAGGCGTTCAGCAGGGATGTCAGCGCCCGGTTCGTCTGCTTTAATCAATTCGATATACCAGTCACAAAAGTCGTCCCATATCAGCGAGTATATTTTATGCAGGGCCTCATTGATGCGGAATGTTTCCATGTCTTTGTTCATCCCCGCAATCGTCTCATGCAGACGGGAGAGCATCCAGCGGTCAACGAGGTTGGTTTCGTCAATGTCAAGTTTCCGGGAATAGTTCGTATCCTCCTGTTTGTTCATGGACAGAAAGCGGAACGCATTCCAGATCTTGTTGGCAAAATTGCGGCCCTGCTCGCAGAGCTGTTCCTCAAACAGCAGGTCGTTGCCGGCCGGCGAGGAGAACAGCATGCCCACGCGTACCCCGTCGGCTCCATACTCTTCCATCAGCTTGATGGGATCGGGGGAGTTGCCCAGGGACTTCGACATCTTGCGGCGCTGGCTGTCGCGGACGATGCCGGTATAATAGACATTGCTGAACGGCTTCTCGCCGCGAAACTCGTAACCGGCAATGATCATCCGGGCTACCCAGAAAAACATGATTTCCGGGGCCGTTACCAGATCGTCGGTGGGGTAGTAATAGTTAATCTCTTCGTTGTCGGGATCTTTTATGCCGTCAAAAACGGTAATCGGCCAGAGCCAGGAAGAAAACCAGGTGTCGAGAACATCCTCATCCTGGTGGATATCGTTGCCGGCCAGGGAAGGATTATCCGACTTGTCCCGCGCTTTGGCCAGTGCTTCTTCCTCAGTTTTGGCAATAACGTAATCGTCTTTGCCGTCTCCATAGTACCAGGCCGGGATACGCTGACCCCACCACAGCTGCCGGGAGATACACCAGTCGCGAATGTTCTCCATCCAGTGGCTATACGAATTTTTAAATTTTGCCGGGTGAAACTGAATATTGTCATTCATCACATTCTCGTGGGCCGGCCTGGACAGCTCCTCCATCCGGCAGAACCACTGCAGCGAAAGGCGGGGCTCGATGACGGCATCTGTGCGTTCCGAGTAGCCCACCTTGTTGGTCATCTCCTCCACATCGACAAGCTGGTCCCGTTTTTTTAAATCCGTTATGATGAGCTCACGGGCCTCAAAACGATCTTCACCGACATAGTATTCAGCCGCTTCGCTCAGCGTGCCGTCCGGATTCAGCATGTCGATAATTTCGAGATCGTGCTTTTGCCCGATTTGGTAGTCGTTCTCGTCATGGGCCGGCGTAATTTTCAGGCAGCCGGTCCCATACTCCATATCCACATACTCGTCCGCTATAATAGGCACCTCCCGCTCTACCATCGGGATGATCGCTGTTTCGCCGATCAGATCCCGGTAGCGCTCGTCGCCCGGATTCACGCAGACGCCCGTATCGGCCAGGATGGTTTCGGGACGTGTGGTAGCGATGGTCACCCAGCGATCGCTGTTCTTTAACCAGTAGCGCACATGGTACAGTTTCGACTGTTCCTCACGGTGGATGACCTCTTCGTCCGATAGCGCGGTCTGCGCCTCCGGGTCCCAGTTGATCATTCGTTTGCCGCGGTAGATGTAGCCCCGGTTATAAAGCTCAATAAAACAGTCGATAACCGATTCGTAGAGGTCCTCCTCCAGCGTAAAGCGCGTGCGTTCCCAGTCGCAGGAGGCGCCTAATTTCTGGAGCTGCTGCAGGATAATTCCGCCGTGCTCCTCGGTCCATTCCCAGGCGTGTTCCAGGAACTCCTCGCGGGTCAGGTCCGCTTTGGTGATGCCTTCCTTACGCAATTTTTGTACCACCTTGGCTTCGGTAGCGATGGAAGCGTGGTCGGTACCGGGCACCCAGCAGGCATTTTTGCCCAGCATGCGGGCGCGGCGCACCAGCACATCCTGGATGGTATTGTTGAGCATGTGTCCCATATGCAGCACGCCCGTCACATTCGGAGGAGGGATGACGACGGTATATGATTCACGGTCGTCGGGCTCGGAATGGAAAAATCCGTTCTCTTTCCAGAAGTCGTACCATTTCTCTTCAACGTTGCCGGGATCAAAATGTTTGGGAATGTCCTGTAGGGCCGTTGATCTGTCCAAAATTCAAGTATGCACTTTTCGTGTTCACATTCGTTTTAAATTGGATGGGAAGATACGAAAAAGGAGGGAAGATGTAGAGCAATTTCTATATGGAATCGGTTTAGCACAGTCTACCATGAAACGGTCGGACAATAGCACGAGCCGCGACTGCGGGAAACAGGCAAAAGGTCCGGATTTGATTATTTTCGTATCTAAAGCATCCGCCATAATATTTTTTTGGAGAACATTCTGGGCGCAATCCAGTATATCTTGCATCATGGATGTTTCACAGCGTGTCATCTGAAACAAGATATAAAAATTTCAATCCTGATTTCTGCGCCCTTGCTTGTACCTGATGTCTAATGGCGGAAAACAAATACAAATGCATAATCCCGGTTTTAATCGACAGGTATCTCCCCATGCGGGAAAGTCAGATATGATCTGTTCAGCAATATTTCGTTGTTATAATTACATAAAGATGAAAAAGTACGTTTCACCCATCCGGCCTTCCGGCTTTGCTGCCGCATTTTTTGTATTGCTCTTTTTCTTTGTTCTGGAGGGGTGTGCCCCGAATGATCAAAAGGAAGAAGACGACGTGCAACAGGTTAAGGTTGAAGCGGACGACAGTTTCGGCAAGGCAATGGCGATGGGCCAGATCGACAACAGGGAAATTGACGAGGCATCGGGACTGGCAGTCAATCCGGACCATTCCCATTTACTGTGGACCCACAACGACAGCGGGGATGAAGCCCGGATCTTCTTAATCCAAAAAGATGGGCGCTTCCGGGCGGAATACCATTTACAGGAGGCCACAAATCGCGACTGGGAGGACCTTGCCGTGGGACCGGGCCCCGACCCGGATGTCCACTATTTATATATTGGCGATATCGGTGACAACTTTACCTTTCATTCCAGTTATGTCATTTATCGCCTGAGACAGCCAGACGTTCAATCGGGACCGGAGGGGGAAGGTCCGGCCAAAATGTTGTCGGACGTTGATGAACTCCGTTTCGTCTATCCGGACGGAAGTCACGATGCTGAAACGCTGTTTATCGATCCATCGACCCGGGATCTGTATATCGTCACCCGGCAGGAGAGGCAAGACCGGGTTTACCGTTACCCTTATCCGCAATCCACCGCGAAAACCGATACCGTGGAGTTTGTCGGCAAACTTCCGTTCAGCCAGTTCGCAGGTGGTGATTTGTCGGCCGACGGGCAGACCCTACTGCTGAAAACGCTGCCAAGGATTTTCATATGGCAGCGCAAGCCCGACCAGTCGATTCCGGAGATGCTGTCCGGGACCCCCAAAGAACTTCCGTATGGAACGGGTCCCCAGGAAGAGGCCATCGCAATAGGGCCCAGGGGAAACGGGTACTACACGCTGAGCGAATCCAAGGGCAATCCCGTCACGCTCTATTTTCATCCGGCCAAATAAGAGTAAGTCCCGGAATCCAGATTTTTTTTGACTACATACCGATTTAAATATTTAAAAGTTCATCGATTTTCATCATCATAGAGAACCAGGATGATTTTAAAAGGCAGCAAATTTTATCCATTTCAGAAGTACCAACGGAATCCCTCTTGCTCATCAAATTTGAGAACTACTTTTTCTCCCTTGTTTATTTCCAGAGTTTGCTCGTCGCTTTGCTGCCATTCAACTCCATTTCCCGTTACATTGCCTACCTGAACATTTACTGTATGGCTGCCCGGATCCAGGGGAATGTTGATAAGACCGCTGCTGTAACCTCTTCGAAATATGCCTTTGGGCGAATAATTTTCTTCAAAAAGAGTTTCGCCATCAACCGCTTTCCGGATCAATGGTAAGCAAACTACCCGCACTGTTACCGCATACAAAAGCCACGTTCAGATCTTCCAGTTTGCGTTCGTCATCATCCAGCCACCGGTCAAGTTTTTCGCGTATGTCCCAGGCCGATAAATTGGGATAATCGATAGCAACGGGATCGCACGATCCTACACAAATTCCGCACGATACACAGATAGAATGATCAATTTCGGCGATGAACTCACTTTTCCTGGGATTGCCCTTTTGCCTGGGCACCATGGTTATGGCATTATAGGGGCAGTCATAAAAGCACTGCGTACACCCGTTACATTTTATTTCATCGACTACCGGTTCTGTTTCCCCTTTTTTTCTTCTCTTCATCATCCAGGGAATGCTGGAAACCACAACGAAGCCAGCCAGAAAGAGCAGCCAGAGTGTGCCGCCCTGCAGGCGTTCGGTCAGAATAAGTGGAAGTAGGTAGAAATAGTCGATAGCTACTCCTTCGGGTGAAGATAACAGGTCGGCCCTTTCTCCAATATCGGCAGGAAAAAGCAGTGATACCGTAATCAGCGAACCCATTAAGAGTACCGAAAAATTCATATTGGTCATAAAATTCGGCTTGTTTAAGCGGGATACGTGAAGCCAGATCATAATACCGAAGCTGATCGGAATCAGCATGTGTAGAAAGAATACCACCAGGAACAGGACAGAGTTAAAACTGTCGCCCGTAAGAAAAGAAGCAGCAAGTGGCTCAGCAAAAAAGGGCAGTACATCAACCATCTTGGCCGTGGCTGTTGCAATCATGGCGGCCTGATCATCCCAGACGAGCCAGTATCCCAACCAGCCGTCAAACCATATAATAATCAGTGCCACGATCCCGGTAATCCATGCAAGCCATCGAGAGCCGGTAAAGCGGGCCCCGAAAAAGACTTTACAAGCATGGAAAATCACGAATAATATAAACGCATCTGAACTGTAGCGGTGCAGGCTGCGGATGAGCTCAGCAGTGTAAGGACTATCGGACATCGCAATCACAGAATCATAGGCAGAATGCACGCTGGGATCATACCAGATCAATAGCAAAAAACCTGTAATGACCGCGACCACAAACATAAAATTTGCGATAGCTCCGGACTGAATGAAAGGATGGAACTGCTCTGGAATATACCGTAGCGTAATGCCATCTAATTTCCGAAACCAGCGGTCAACATTATCCAGGTATTGCTGTCCCCTGACCGATGAATCCGGACCGGCATCCGAGGCCCTCACAACGTTCGTTTTAAACTCCTGCCAGTTCCAATATGATTCTTTTGCTTCGAGGTTGTTATTATCGTTTGAGCCTTCCGCCATAATTGTCTACAAAATTCGAAGCTTGAATATATTTCAGTGTTACTTTACTTCCGTAAATTGCTCCGGCTCTTTTTCCTTGACCAGGATTCTGAGGGCCTCCGTCATCCATTCCTGTTGAACACTACCCAGGGAAAAGCGGTAGGCTATCTTTCCTTTTCGGTCAATCACCAGAAAGAGATTGGCATGGTTCATATCACCGGAATCTCCCATTTCATAGCGGGATACCTTAAGCTTATCCAGTACCTCGTTTACATAATCAATTTCTCCGGTCAGCAGCTGTGTATTGTATTGATTCAGCTTACGATAATCGACTACTTGATTCAGAAGGTGCGGAGTATCTTTTTCCGGCTGCATTGTGATGGCTATTAGAACCACCTCGTCCCGCTCCTGCGTAGTCAGGCTATCCAGCGTTTGTTTTGCCTGGTCCAAAATCATCGGACAGGTATTAGCACAGGAAGCATATATTGAGGTAAGAATTACCACTTTATTATCGAAATCAGAGAGGCTTACTTCCTCTTCTTTATGATTTGTCAGTTTAAACTCCGGAGTTGTAAGGGCAACGCGAAGTGCGTCAGGACGAAAGGCCTGATCTTCTTTATCCGGAGCATCATACATCAACAGAAAGGAACCAGCTACAGATGCAACCAGTACCAGGGCCAGGGATGCATGCTTTTTTGCAATAGCCGGTGAGGAATATACCTTTTTAAGCGGCTCGCCCCATACAAATAAAATAACAACCGACAGGATCAGAGGATTAATCGTAAACACAATCGGATAAATCCATTGGATGCTTCCCGTTGCCGGATCATAGCCAAAGCACCACACTTTGAAATCCTCCGCAAATGCTCCCCAGGTTGTGTCTGTGACGGGCACAAATACCATAATCATGATAAGCACCCACGAAAAAAACAACGCAGCCAGCATAAATGAAGGGAAGCGCCACGAGATAAAATAGTTTTCTATGCGCTTCAGCATTTTTTTGAATTCATAAATTTATAATTATATCCATTAACAGGACTCCAGACTTAAAAAACCTGCCTGCGTCTACAAAACAGAATACAGGCGTTCGGCAGGATATTGCAATATTGCAATGTTAGGTTAATTCCAGTTTTCTACCTGATAAACCATAAGTCCGTAAGTGCAGCCCAACTGGCAAAGTAATAGATTGCAAAACTGAGCAGGAAAATGAGCACCAGGGCAATGGTTCCCGGCGTTTTCACATGGTAATCCTTTCCTTCCTCTTCATATCCTTTGCTTATCAATTCATCAGTCATTTTTTGATCCCGTTCGTTTTGCCAGGTCGGCATTTTTTGATCTTTAAGCGACGGACCGAAGAATACGGCGGCAACGATCAGTCCGATAAACAAAAGCAGACCAATAAATGCAATTGTTCCCCCGATTCCGAGGACCCCCAGGAAAATATGAGCGACCGGATCAAATCCAGTCTCAAGTACGGCTCCTCCAAAATCCACATCATACGTTCTTCGGGGTACACCGTAAGTGCCGGCAAACGACATTCCGAGCGACATCATCACAATACCTCCGCCAAACAGCCAGGGTTGAATCCGGGCCAGTTTCTTCATATAGAAATCTTTCTGGAATATAAGCGGCACCAGGTAATAGCAAAGCCCCATAAAGGCAAGAGTTGTCCCTCCGACTACCGTAGCATGGAAGTGTCCCGGTATGCGCAGGGTATTATGCGCCATGATATTTATCTGTTCAGTCCCCAGTGTAACCCCTGTGATACCGCCGATAAAGTCAAAGATAATTACGGAGAGGGCAATGGCGGAGAAGCCAGGATCTTTCCAGTGCAGTTTGGCGAACCATCCGAAAATTCCCTTATTAAAGCCCTTCCTGCGCATCGCAACCTCCATAGAAGCGGGAACGGTGTAGCCGTGAATCATGGAAGCAAGCACGGCCAGGTACATCGCGTACGAGGTGTTCCACATTTTTCACTCAGAGCTCAGTCCCGGATCAACCAAAAGGTGATGGGCGGCGGCAAGGTTGATAAACAGGATGTAAAGAATAAACGCACCCCGGCACACGGTTTCATTGAGCGGTTTTGCCCCGGTACTCATTGTAGCTACAAAGTACCAGACCGATACCATAGCGGCTACGTTAATTTGCTGAGAATGATGACCCAACCCCCACCACAGAAGTCGGTATGTACCGGTATCCATCATTTCCATCCATCCCATCGACCAGAAAAACGTCGGCACCAGTGCAGCCGCCCCGTGAAGCAGGGCAACCACAGCGATAATGGCCGCCGTTGTTGCGCCGAAAGTAACCAGCGGCATCGATCCTTCATACGTTTTATTCTTTTTTGCTATATACAGTGTAGCGAAAAAGTTAAAACAAACATTCAGCGCTCCTACGGCAAAAAGGATAATTCCCAGATAAAAAATCGGATGGGCTTCCAGGGGGGGATAGGAAGTGATCAATACATCAGCTCGTCCATCGAGAATGATATAGTTGGTCAAGAGAGCCCCGCCGACCATCAATGCAAGAAAAACATGCGCCAGGTTTTTCGAAAACATCTTGGTGTTCAGCAGGGTAGTGCTGGCAAAATAAAGTATGGCTATTTCGAAAAAGATAATCCAGAAGATCAGCATGTTTACTCCGTGAAGGGTGAGCATCCGGTAGTACCATACGTCACTCAAAAGCATTACGTTCGACCATCGCGTTAGTGCTAATGATATTGCTGCTATTCCACCAACTAATAGGAAAATGACGGCCAAAACGGCATTAATCTTCACAAAAAATTGTGCTCTCAGAAATATGGACAACCCTGTGGTTTCGCAAACCCGGTGAGCAGTAGCTTTAATTGTTTCAGTACTCATAGTTTGATACTTATTTTTAGGCTTCGACGATTATTTTACCGGTCATTCTGTGATGGCCTATCCCGCAAAACTCATTACAGATAATACTGAACTCACCGGTAGAAGTAGGGGTGATAGTCATCACATAATCATATCCGGGCAACACGTGTATATTCATGTTCATGGGAATGAGAGAAAAGCCATGCTGAAGATCGATAGATGAAAGATGGATGCGGTAGGTTTGATCTTTTTTAAGTTTTAAGATCGGATACCACTGCCATATACGCCCCATTAAATAGGCATCTCCGCCGGGCTCGGGCTGAACGATCGGTATATTGTTCATTTCCCCGACTTGGTTTGTTTCTACAAATTCATTGACTCGGTCGTTAAAAACTCCCGGATCGACTTCATATGTATTTTGGGGAGCGTTTTGTTTGCCCTGAAAATGCCACCACGGCATCGTTACCGACATAACCAGGCACCACGCCAACGCCATACCGACCCATAGCCGTTCTGAACCAGTTGGAGGTCGAAACCAGTTTCCTTTCGGATGAAATATGCTCATTGTTTTTTAAATTTAATTTATGATTAAGGTAAGATTCCCTGTTCAACAGTTAGGAGTTCTATCAGGCCCCAAAGAGTATAAGAGAGGATAGGTATAGCCAACCCCAGGGCCAGGAGCAGCCATATGTTATCCATGAATTTTTGAATTGGATGTATTTTTTCTTCTTCCATCGGTTTATTTGTTTTGTCCATTGGTATATGATTTAACTACGATATAGATAAAGAGAAATCCCCGGTTATGGCAAGCAGACCTCCGATGCTCATCAACCCGAGACCGACCACTGCTTCTACAGTATGGATGCTTTGATCGGCCCCGAATAGTTTTCTACCCATACCCTGCAACCCGGCGTAAGCAAAACCGATTACAAATATGGTTTGTCCCAGCCCGAACAGGAGCGGCTGCCAGCTCACAAGCCTTTTGCTTTTTAATCCATCCAGGCTGTAGCCGTACTCTTTCATCAGAATGATGACCATAACCATATAAGCCACCGTTACAGCACCAAGCGCCGCATGGTAATGAGCCGGAATAAGTGTAGACGATGTGCGAATCATGGCCCCCACACCAAATCCGGTAAGGGCAAGCAGTACACTTACAAACAACCCATTGAAATACAGATTCTGAAACAGCGGCCTATCGATGTTATCCTTGCTACGAGCTTTCCAGACGGTATGAACGGCAATTCCCATATAAATCAACACAACCGGAAAGATGAACCATCGCATCAATTGGGTAAATCCACTATAATAAAGCTGACTTGTAGTCCCATTGAGCAAAAGGAGTGGAGAAGTGGCAGCGGGTGTTACTAGGACCAAGAGTAATCCCCGGTTTAGTTTTTTACTGATGACATCACTGCCGGTCAATTTATACAGAAGAATCAGCCAGACGGTCAACATCCCAAGCACATTAGCAAACTGCAAGATATGTCCGCCACCCCACATAACCACCTCATAAAAAGTGATCCGTTCAGACATCTGCGGAGTAATTAACCACGAGGCAACAAGCGTGATTATGGCTATCAACACCAGCAGACCGGCGAAGGATATCGATTCCCGGGCACTATCAACATAAAAAGATAACTTGGGGCGCGTAGATAACGATCCGGTCTCGAAACTACCGGATGAAAATGTTACAATTAATCCGACTCCGAATAGCAGGAGTCCGCTGATAAAGAGAGGATGATCCAATACCGGAATGTAGTTCGCAAGAATAGGTTCCGCAGTTTCAAAAAATATGCTGGAAATCATACTAAGTACACCAAAGAATGCAATCTTCATCGCAATGGCATTTCGTATTCTGGAGACCGTATTAGTAAGCGACATGAAAAGCACGGCCAAAAACGAGTAAAACCACACCACCAACGCCAGGTCTACATGAAGAACCAGTGACTTTTTAGCAAACAGCGGGTCGGTTATAACGGCTGAAAGACCGGGTGTTCGCGCTAAAACAATGACTGCAGAAAATAGTCCCGATAGTAGTAATGTGAAGAGTGCGAGCTTAAGCCAACGCTTGGAGAAGTCTCTGGCGGTAAGCGACTGTGCCACAGACCAGATCTCAACCGGTAATAAAACAGCTTTTTTTAGAATCAGAAGCATATTTAATAGAATTAGCCAATCAATAGATGTCTATATCTATTATATAGCTCTATTAATAGATATACAAGTCTATTGAAATATTTTTTTATATTACCCGTGTAACAGCTGAAGAATATCCTATTCCGATAATTCGGGAAGCAAAGGAAGGTGGTATCAACAGCAGAAAAAACTTTACCTAATACCGGCGACAAATCTTTTTTATTTTGAAAGGCTAACTTTAATCTTTTTTTACGCTCCCTGAATGTTTCTAAATCAGACATCACAATATGCATTAAGAGCAATGACCGGCCTTGTAACCTTTCAGCAGGATGAGCCGATTTCTTCATCCCGGCTGGCTGAACTAACCGGCGTGCCTTCTCATTACCTGTCCAAGATTATGCGCAAAATGGTTGAGGCCGGATACGTAAACTCCCGGAAGGGACACGGGGGTGGGTTTATTATGAGTATAGACCCTGAGAAACTGACTATTATGGATGTGCTTACGGCTGCGGGTTTTGACATGGATGAACAGCCTTGTGTGTTTGGGTGGGATGAGTGTAAAAATGAGAACCCATGTCCGCTGCATCCTATTTGGAAGCGATTAAAGGACGCCTTTAACGATTGGGCATGTAATACCAACTTTGACGATATCCGACGAGAAAGCGGTATGGTGGATGACCTTGAGAAGTGGAACCAAAACCAGTCTCTTCGGTGAGTGCGTATCGTTACAGCCTGTCCCATCACTAAGCGAATGCTTTTGACCGGGAGAAATTCAGCTGTTAGAATTGTTATTTTCACCGGTTGGTGATCGATAATTGCAGAAGGAAAGGTTAATAAATGGGAAGGGAGCAAGGGAGACGGAAGACCTATTCGCTTAGTGGGCGGATTATAGAGTGCTTAACTGCACTAAAGGACCTTAATTATCTCTATGAGATTCTCAAAGATCTTTTCTTCTAAGAAAAGATCATGTCCTTTGCCATTTGGTTGACCCTGCCACTCAACGCCTCAACTTTATTTTAAGCTCAATTGATTTTATAAATCCCGAAATAACTGATAACAAAAAGGGTCATTGTAGGTTATTTGCATCTCGTTTATACTAACAACCTGCTTATAAATACGGAATTTCTTTTACAATTGAGATGAATTTCTAATGCATGGGACATATGAGAGCCCAAAAAGCAGCGCTAACTACTTTGCAATATGACTGATTTACTCAACATTTCATTGCCATTTTCCAATCCGGTAACGATTTTTGCACTGGTGATGCTGATCATTCTGCTGGCACCCATCCTTTTTAGAAAAATAAAAGTGCCCGGCATCGTCGGTATTATTCTGTCCGGGACAATCGTAGGTCCTAGTGTGCTCGGTCTTTTGGAGCGAGATAGTACGATTGAGCTTTTGGGGACTGTCGGACTTCTCTATCTTATGTTTATGGCGGGGTTATCTATTGACCTGAATCGGTTTGAAAAGTTGCGCAATCAAAGCATCGGATTTGGATCCCTTTCATACTTTTTTCCGGCACTGGGGGCATACGTAGGAGGGGTTTACCTGCTGGGTTATTCCATAGAAACTTCTCTCTTGCTCGGAGCCATCGTGGGATCCCATACATTGCTCGCTTATCCCATTGTGGAGCGCCTGGGAATCACTAAAAATACGGCCGTTACCATGTCTATGGGAGGGACGCTTGTAACGGATACACTTTCCCTGGGCATATTGGCTGTTATTGCGGGGACCGTGGGAGACAGTCAGGGTGCGGGGTACTGGACGGGATTTGCAACTTCGATCGCCCTGTTCCTGGCGGCGGCTATTTTCATCTTGCCGCGGTTGAGTCGATGGTTTTTTCAACATATGAAGCACGACAACTACGTGGATTTTGTATTCATGATGGCGGTCCTTTTTGTCACGGCTTTTCTTGCGGAGCTGGCGGGACTGGCATCCATCATAGGAGCATTTATTGCAGGACTGCTGATCAATCGCCTCGTGCCGATGAACGGTACGCTGATGAACAGAATCCAATTTGTAGGAAACGCGATGTTTATACCCTTTTTCCTGATCTCTGTGGGGATGCTGGTGAATGTTCAGGTGCTTGCAAACCTGGAGGTTTGGCTGATCGCCATCTTTTTTTCCATTCTTGTATTTGCAGGCAAGGCCATTGCAGCGGCCCTCATCCGTTTCATCAAAGGGTTTTCAAATGCCGAGGGACTGGTGATTTTCGGGCTTACCACTCCGCAGTCAGCGGCAACACTCGCCGTTACTTTGCTCGGGTACGACTTGGGTTTCTTCAATCAAACAGCTGTAAACGCTGTTATTATTTTGATTTTAATCACCTGTTTAATCGGCCCGTGGCTGGTTGAAAAACATGGGCGCGATGTGGCTCTCCAGGAGGAAGAAAAACCCTATAACCCTTCGGATACTCCCCAGCGAATTCTTGTTCCTCTTGCAAATCCAGAAACCTCGGATGCACTGATGGATATCGCATTTATGATTCGGGATGAAAATTCCGATCAGCCCGTATTTCCACTTACCGTAGCCCGCGACGGGAAAGATGTAGATGCACAAGTGGCGCGCGGTGAAAAGATGCTGAGCCACGCTGTGGTTCATGCCGCCTCGGCCGAGGTTCCTGTAAATCCGGTGACCTCAGTAGATTTTAACATCGCCCGGGGTATTGCACGCACAGTCAGTGAAAAGCTTGGATCGGTGGTGGTCATTGGTTGGAATGGGGCAGTATCAGCAAGAAAACAGATTTTCGGGAGTATTTTAGACCAGCTTCTCCAGGAAACTGACGAGATGGTGATGGTCGCAAAAGTTCATGACCCGGTAAATACGTTAAACCGGATTCTGGTTGCCGTTCCTCCATTCGCCTCGCTTGAAACAGGCTTTGCAGGAGCTATTCGTTCCCTCAAATTGATGGCTGATCAGATTGGAGGAGTGCTGATCTTTGTGATGACTGATGAACGGAAAGAGATAGTTCAAAAAAGAATAGAAGAGGTAAAACCCAATCTTGAGTCCGATTACCAATCCATCGAAAAATGGGTTGGATTGCCGGGATGGCTCGATGAGCAGGTCCGGGAGCATGATCTCTTTGTGTTGTTAAGTTCGCGTGCAGGATCGCTCTCCTGGCGTCCGGCGCTGGATCGCTTGCCGCGGGTCGTTGCTCAGCGCTATCCTGATCTCTCCTTTATTACTGTTTATCCCTCCGAGGTTGAGATGATGACCGGAGTTCACGAGCCGGAATTGGGTCTGAAACTGTTAGATCAGGAGAGGATCATCATTTCAGAGACCGGCGAAAGCCTTGAAGACAAATTGATACGGATGCTGCATAAGGATGAGTCCATTCCGCGACAGGATATAAAGCAGCTAATCCACAGGCTCCTTAATAACTCAAGCGACTATTCTCCCGAAATGATGAGCGGAGTTATGCTTTATGATACTCATACCTCAATTGTTGACGAGCAATTGCTGTTTATGGGCGCGATTCGGGAAGGATTAATAGTTCCAAAAGCCGCAAACAAGGCCCATGTCGTTTTAATGCTGTTGAGCCCCAAAGAGATGTCGGTTAAAAATCATCTGAAGGGGGTAAATGCCGCCGCCCGGTTAATAAGGCCCGGTAAGAGCCTTCAGCATTTAAAGGAAGCCGAAACCCCTGAAGAGATCTACAAAATAATTGTTAGCCAGACACATGATACTCAATCCTAACCGGCCTTTAGGGTAGGCAAGGTACGACGCTATAGGTTCGGTAATAGCACAGCAGTGATGGCTTTGGACGGTAGGCAAGTTTCCCCAGAGAACACCCGTCTTTTTCCAAAAATTCTAAAAAAAGCCCTTTATCATCCGTAAGGGGCGTTTTTATTTTCAAGTTTTTGATGGAGAAAATTGGGAAGTAATCCGAACTTGATCAACGAAGCCGGTTGCCAGTTACAGGTTAAATATCTTAGGATTTATGGATGAGCGAAAAGAAGAAGACTGGGTGAGGACTGTCTACTTGACATTTTCTTTTATGAAAGGAGGTATACCCACAGTTATTTATTTGCGAGATTCCCAATAACCAGGCTTTTGCCTTAGATTCATCATCACAAATATTGTGATAAATCATCCTCAACCGTATATACAATTCCATAAGGAAATCGAGAAACTAAAAACCTTCCTTCGGCAGGAGTAATCTTATTCCACCCGTTTCAGCAACACCCCAAAGTGTCCGTCACAATTATGTTTGTGGGGAAAGGTCTGATACCCGAAACCGCCGTCCACCATCACCTCATCGGGCACGTAGCCTTCTACAGTCTGGAGCTCAAAATGCTCATGCCGGTCGAGGAAATTCATCACCTGCTCCATGTTTTCTTCCTCTTCGAGCGAGCAGGTACTGTATACAAGGCGTCCGCCTTTCTTTACCATCCTGGCAGCGGAATCCAAAAGCTCTTTCTGCAGCTCAACGGCATTCCGGAGACTTTCTTCATCGCGACGCCAGCGAAGATCTGCGCGCTTGCTTAGCACGCCCGTACCGGTGCAGGGGGCATCCAGCAGCACGCCATCGGCTTCGTCAAGGGTAAGTTCTGTTACATCGGCCCGCCGCACGCGAATATTTTCAGCGTGATAGGAGAGGGCGCTTTCAGCCAGCCTGTCAAGGCGTTCGGATGAGATATCCACTGCCAGGATACTTCCTTCGGCGTTCATCAGGTCCGACATGAGGATACTTTTAGTGCCGGGCGCTGCACAGAGATCATAAATTTCCTCTCCGGGCTCGGGATCCAGCAGAAAAGGGGCAAATCCCGCTGCGATATCCTGGATCTGACAAAAGCCCTTGTCAAGCCAGCCTTTGGTAATAAAGGGAGCGACGCTATCCACCTGGAAATAGCCGGGCAGCCACTCGCTTTCCGTGAAAGGAATGTCTTTCTTGGTCATCCGGAGTTTGAAATTTTTGGTTTTAGTGCGCAGGTTATTGGCCCGGACGTAATAAGTGGGACGCTGGTTATTGGCCTGCATCAACTGAAAGGCTTCGCGCTCGCCAAATCGCCGGGTCCACCGTTCGACCAACCATTCCGGGTGCGAGAATGTTGTGGCAACCAGTTTTGTGCGATCCTCAAACGAGGGCTTGGGAAGATTTTCAATATCCCGCTGCAGGTTGCGCATAATGGCATTGGTCAGGTCTCCGGTGCGGGAGCCCAGTTTGAGTTTGGCAATCTCAACCGATTCGTTGATGGCTGCATAATCGGGGGTACTGTCCATGAAAATCATGTCGTAGATACCCAGCCGTAGAATGTTTTTTAATACGGGTTTCATTTCCCCGATCTGGACATTCGAAAATTCATCGATCAGGAAGTCGAGATATGAGCGGCGTCTTAAAATATTTTGTACATATTCGCGTACTTCAGCGCGGCCACGGGCGTCAAGCTTGTTGGCAACCGAATAATCCAGGATATTATGTTCATCAAAATGTATTAATATTTCTACGCTGACAGAACGGGCAGATGCTTCAGTATCCAATGCAATATCCAATTTTAGATTAAACTTTTGGGTGAAAATAGCAGGCCGTGACCTCTGTGCTGCTTACCGCTGACAAATAAAAAAGGTCTATTATTTATAATGCAGCTATTTTTGTTTACATAACAGGGCAACTTAGGTTGCAAAAAATACAGTTTTAGGAGGGGAGTTGCTAATGAAGAATTACAAAATTCGGGCGCAATGCGAATATTATAACAACTCTTCACATTTGATTGCGTTGTGCGAGATAATAGAGGGGTAATCCGAGTAATAAAATACCAATGCCAACCAGGGCTCCTGTGCCGGTAAACATGATACTTGAATAGAGCAGGTAAAGGCAGATAAGCATAAAAACGACGGGGGTCAGTGGATAGAGGGGAACGCTGAACGGCCGACCGTCTTTTTTTTCTGAATGGTTCCTGAAGATGAAGAGAGAGCCGGTCGTGAGCAGAATAAAAAACCAGAATACCGGAGCCGTATAATCGACCATGGTAGTTACGGCCTCCTGGGTGAAGCTTCCCAGTACGACCAGGCCGAGGGCTATGCCCCCCTGCAATAACAAGGCATTGATCGGGGCATTGGCCGTTTTATTCCACCGGCCCAGAAATCGAAGGAGAGAAAAATCGCGCCCCAGCGCGTAGTTTGTCCGCGCACCGGTAATGATGGTGGCATTGGCCGTTGACAAGGCCGAAACAATGACGATAAGGGCCATGGCAAGGGCGCCTCCGGAGCCGATAATGCGATTGCTTAATTCAACGCCGATAATGTCTGAATTTCTGAGGGTCTCCAATCCCAACACCTGAATATATGCCGCATTGATCAGCAAATACAGAAAGGTGATGATTGCGATAGCAAGCAGTAAGACACGAGTCATGTTTTTTCGCACGTCCTTGAGCTCTGCCGAGAGGTAGACGCCTTCGTTCCATCCGCCATAGGTTAACAGCACGAAAATCATGGCTGCGCCGGCCGAACTGGTTACATCGCCCGAAGACAGTGCAACGTCCGTGGAAGGTTCATGGATCAGCCCCACCGTCCCCGCTACAATGAGTACGATAACGATGAGGGATGTTAAAACGCTCTGGGTATTTTTGGAGGGTTGTGTTCCCCAAATATTCAATCCCGTCAGCGTAATAATAGTAAGCGCGGCATACACTGAAGAGCTGTTAGGCCCCAGGGGATAAATAGTAGTGGCATAGTCGCCCAGGATAAACGCCGTAAGGGCAATGGCGCCCGTTTGAATAACAGACATACGTCCCCACGAGAACAGGAAGCCTACGGCCGGACCGTAGGCCTCTCTCAGGAAATGGTATTCCCCGCCGGCATCCGGCTTGTTTGAGGCCAGCTCGGCATAGCAGAGCGCCCCGATAACGGATATGAGTCCCCCCGCCAGCCAGAACCCCAGGTAGTGCAGCTCGGAAGAGGCATTCTGTGCCACCATCGAGGGCAGCCGAAAGATGCCGATACCGACTACTATGCCGATGATAACTGCGGCCGCACTTAGATTATTGAAGGTTTGGCGCGGCCGGCCGCGGTCGGTATGTTCCATAACTGTTTCAGAGCCTCAGTTGAGGAATATTTATTTCTGCAGTGCTTTGCAAGACTACGATCTCATGATGAACTCTGCCAAATTGTAGCAGCGATGGTGTACTCGTTCGATCCTGCTAATAATCCTTTTCGTTTAGCAGACCCTGAAATAAATTCAAAGTATGCGGGTGTTGCAAAGTCTTCAGCAGTTATATCAATTTGAGTTTTATTATTGATGGGTGGCTGTCCACGACGAGACCGTCTTGTCGCTGGAAGTGTGGTGCTGTACGGTTCCTTCGACTGTATCGCCATTTACGCGGCCGCTATAAATATAATGCTGGTCTCCATCCACCGCCCGGAAAGATATACGGTCTCCTTCCAGCTCCTTTTCCTGGATATCATAGGAGGTCCCGTTCCCGTCCGACAGTGATACCGTTATATTTTGATATTGCTGATCAATTTGCATGCTGAAATCTTTCCCGTTAACGGCCCAGTTCCAGCTGCCGTCAACTTTGGCCGGAATAACCCAATAGTAAATAGTGTGCGTTCGGTTGGTATTCTCTGATGATAATGTCACTTCCTGGTCAGGTTCCCAGTCGCCCATATCAAAACTGTGAGATACAATACGGGTCCCGGGCTGGAGCTCATCAAGCAACTCCGGACGTAATTTTTTGTTGACCGAGGGCAACAGGTACATGGTGATAACGGAGGCTTCGCTAATATCAGTTTCAAAGATGTCCTGTTCCTTAAACAGTACCTTGTCATCTACCTTCTCTTTCCGGGCATTCTTGCGTGCTTCGGCAATGCGCTCGGGATCCAGGTCAATACCGTGGCCTGAAGCCCCTCGCTTGGCTGCGGCAATGACAATACGCCCATCACCTGAGCCCAGGTCTATGACATAGTCGTCGGACTGAACCTGTGCGATGTCGAGCATCTTTTCCACCACTTCATTGGGGGTGGGAACATAGGGGACGTCAAGATCCTGGGCACTTAGGGGCAGTGAAAAACTAAGAAAAAATCCAATTACTGCAGCCTTGTAAATAGCAGAGTACGATTGACGTATAGAAGTTGGCATGATGGTCACCGGTAGATTGATTGAAATATGTAGTTAGGGTACGTTTTTTTTAATACGCGCACAACGCTTGATCCTCGTTAAGGATAGTCAATATAGCCATACTGAATAAAATAGCGCCGATAGCCAATATATGATATTTTTTAACATTCAAATATACAATAACTCTTATTGGTGGTACTATGTTCCTTTTTAAATGTTATAAAAAGTTAAGTCCTTGCGGGTTCGGTTCATCTTAATTAATACAATCAACATATTAGCCAAGCAACTGCTACCTGCCGTGTTTTCTCCGTCAGCAACTATTATACTTTTCTTCTGGCAAAACAGAAAGCTCTTTTATTAATATTTCTTCTTATATGTAAAATAAATTGGTTAAACACTTTCATTTTCAAAGGAAAAAGCCTAATTTTGCCGCTTCCATAGTGATGGAAGATAATGACTTGAAAAATGAAATTATCAATACCATAGTTAACTCATTACAATCCATTTATAAAGATAAATAATGAATAAAGGAACCATTGCACAGGTTATTGGTCCGGTTGTGGATGTCGACTTTGACCAGGGAGAAATTCCGCCCGTATTAAATGCCCTCTATATCGAACGAGAAGATAATTCCAAACTCTATCTGGAAGTAGCCCAGCATTTAGGTGAAAATCGTGTCCGCACGATTGCGATGGATTCAACCGATGGTTTGGTACGCAAGACCGAAGTGGTTGATACCGGCGCTCCGATTTCTATGCCGGTTGGCGAAGATATCCGGGGACGCGTTTTTAACGTTGTCGGAGAGCCTATTGACGGTATTGACGCACCCAAAGGCGATCGTCAGTATCCTATCCACCGGCCTGCACCCGATTTTGATGAGCTGGCAACTTCTACAGAGATGCTGGAAACAGGTATAAAAGTAATTGATCTTCTTTGCCCGTATGCCAAAGGGGGAAAAACGGGCCTGTTCGGTGGAGCCGGAGTCGGCAAGACGGTGCTTATTCAGGAGTTGATTAATAATATCGCCAAGGGACACGGTGGATTGTCGGTCTTTGCCGGGGTCGGCGAGCGTACCCGCGAAGGGAATGACCTGCTTCGGGAGATGCTGGAAGCCAATATTATTAATTACGGCGAAGATTTCATGGAAGCTTATGAAAAGGGTAACTGGGAGCTCGAAGAAGTGGATAAAAAAGCTCTTAAAGAATCCAAGGCTACCTTTGTATTCGGGCAGATGAATGAACCCCCGGGAGCCCGTGCGCGTGTGGCGCTTTCGGGACTGACGATTGCCGAGTATTTCCGGGATGAAGTAAGTAGGGATATATTGTTCTTTATCGATAATATTTTCCGTTTTACCCAGGCAGGATCGGAGGTTTCGGCGCTGCTCGGACGTATGCCATCGGCTGTGGGTTACCAACCCACGCTGGCTACTGAGATGGGCGACCTGCAGGAACGTATTACCTCTACCAAAAAAGGATCCATTACATCTGTTCAGGCAGTTTATGTTCCGGCCGATGACTTGACCGATCCCGCACCGGCCACAACATTTGCCCACCTTGATTCTACCACGACATTGAGCCGTGCGCTCACCCAGATCGGTATCTATCCTGCCGTGGATCCGCTTGACTCCTCCTCGCGAATATTGGATCCGCATATTGTCGGTGAAGAGCACTATGAGACGGCACAGAGTGTTATCGAGATTCTCCAAAAGTACAAAGACCTGCAGGATATTATTGCAATCCTGGGTATGGATGAGCTTTCCGACGAGGATAAGACCACGGTGGCCCGGGCGCGTCGTATTCAGCGCTTTCTCAGCCAGCCGTTCTTTGTAGCAGAGCAGTTTACAGGTCAGCCGGGTAAGTATATCAATATCGACGACACCGTGAAGGGATTCCAGAAAATTCTGGAAGGTGAACTCGACCACTTGCCTGAAAATGCGTTTTATATGGTGGGTACCATTGAAGAGGCGGAAGAAAAAGGCAAAAAGCTATTGGCTGAAGAGAAAGAAGCTGCAGAATAAGGATAGGATATGACAAGTTTTAGAGCACAGATACTTACGCCTGAAGGGTCACTCTTTGACGATGACGTGACAGGGGTAAAGCTGCCCGGCACGATGGGCAGCTTTGAAGTAAAGACGCACCACGCCAACATCATGTCCACGCTTGAGGTTGGTGAAGTGGTGGTCCGTAAAGCCACCGGAGACGAGCAACGATTTGCCATTACCGGCGGATTTGTTGAAGTCGTCGATAATACGCTGAACCTTCTGGCGGAAGCGGCAGAACCGATAAAGGAGATCGATATCGAACGGGCGAAAGAAGCCAAAAAACGGGCACTTGAACGCCTGGAGTCAGACGATGACCATATCGATAAAAATCGTGCTCAAAAGGCGCTTGAGCGGGCCCGGAACCGCATTAAGCTTTTTTCTGACGTAACCGTTTCTACGCAGTAAGAGCCGGGATTCAAGTATAAAGTTAGTTATAGTACGAATCTGTGTCAGAAGCTGCCCCACAAGCTGGCTATAGCATCTCTTAAAAACAGGAATTCTGATTAACATCAAAGCCTGAGTGAATTCAAAACCCGAAGCATAGGAGAATTTTGAATTCGCGAAAATGCCGCTATTGGACATTAGAGCGGATTTGCAAAGCGCCCTTGGGGGCAATCTCTTTCAGCAGAGGTTGCCTTTTTTATGTTAGAGGGTATACTACTTACCAGTCAATACGTCCCGTGCCCGTATTGTTCCCATTATTTTGCCCTGTTCCTTCCTGTGGTGGTACAAATCCCGCCGGCGGTTCGAAAGGTTCATAGCTCCAGGGCGCTTCGGGATCCGAGGAAGCCAGTTTAATAAACTGACCCACCATCGGCAGGGCGGTACGGGCACCCTGTCCCGTCTGGCTTGTCACAGGAAAGCGAATACGCCGATCGGCTCCGCCCACCCAGGCTCCCATGACAATATGGGGCGTCATCCCTACAAACCAGGTGTCCGCCGCATTTTGGGTCGTTCCCGTTTTTCCGGCGATATCCTGCTTGACATTATAGGTACTCCGCAGCCGAACGCCCGTGCCATAATAATCCTCGCCCCCGTTGATAACGCCCCGCATCATATCAAGCATAATATAGGCGGTTTCCGGGCTGATCACCTCTTGTTGCGATTCTGCCTGGTATTCTTTCACCACATTACCCGCTTTATCTTCAATGCGGGTGACTGCAAGGGGTTCTATGTGAACACCCTGATTGGCAAAGGTCGTATACGCGCTGACCAGATCAAGCAGGGATACTTCGGCCGTGCCAAGAGCAATGGAGGGGTAGGGTTCAACCCCTCCCATGTCGATCCCCATATTTTGAGCCATCTGCTTGATTTTCCGGGCCGCGGGAATGAGGTCTTCAAGCTGATCCGTACCGGGCGCCCCCGCGATTTCTGGGAGCAGTGATACGGTCACATTATTCAGGCTGCGTGCTATTCCTTCCCGCAGCGGTACCATACCGCCGGTATCTCCGCCGTAGTTGGTGATGCTCCAGGTTCCCCCGGTTTTTTGGTTGAAAACAGGGGGTTCGTTCGGAAATTTGTGATACGGCATATAGCCGTTGTCGATGGCTACGGTGTACACAAACGGTTTAAAGGTGGAGCCGGTCTGTCGTTTGGACTGATAGACGTGGTCAAACTGCACATCTCCGTAGTTGGAGCCCCCGATCCAGGTCAGAATATGTCCACTGCTCGGGTCAATACCTACAAATCCGGCTTCCAGTCGCATCCGGGCCCGCATGACGGAATCCACAAAAGCCTCGTCCGCCTTCAGCTTTTCCAGGACGACAGAACGCTGGTCGGTGTCGTATTTTGAAAAGCCGTTCTTGTAACGGTCGGTTTCTTCAATCAGGCTGCCCAGGAAATTGGGGTACCGGTTCCACAGAATATCCATAAATTCTCCATTGGCAGATGTCCACTCATCCTCAAAGACCGCCTGGAGTGAGTCGAGTTTGGTTTCAACGGCCTGCTGGGCATATCTTTGCAGGCGCGAATCGATGGTCGTATAGATCGTGAGTCCGTCGGTATCCAGGTTATAACCGTTATCCTCAGCCCAGGCGTCTACCTGCTGGCGGACATACTGTCCGAAGTACTTGCTCTCCCGTCTTGTCTTTGAGGGGGGATGATAATCAAGGGTAATCGGCTTGTTAAACATCCGGGTGGCGATGGTGTCGCCCAGAAAACCCCGCTTGTTAAGCTGCATGATAACTGTATTCCGCCGTGCCGTGGCATTTTCAGGATTGATGCGTGGATTATACAGGTACACCCCTTTAAGCGAGCCGATAAGTGTTGCCGCTTCGGTGACGGTTAAATCCTGTGCATTCTTGCCGAAATGCGTACGGGCCGCGGTCTGAATTCCGAAGGCGCTGTTCGGGAATTCAACGGTATTCAGATACATTTCAATGATCTCCCGCTTGGTATAATTATCCTCAATCTCTATTGCGGTGATCATTTCCCGCAGCTTTCGGATCACCGAAAACTCCCGGCCGATCTTTTTATAAAGATTTCGCGCCAGCTGCTGGGTGATGGTGGACCCGCCCTGCACGCGGCCATTGATCAGGTGCCAGGGCACCGCCAGAGTCCGGATCACATCGATGCCCCAGTGATCATAAAAGCGGTGGTCTTCCGTGGCGACCAGGGCGTTGATGACATGGGGAGAAATGTTTTCGTAGGATACATAGGAGCGGTTCTCGGTATAATAATAGCGGTCCAGGACCACGCCATCCCGGCTTTTTACTTCGGAAGCGACGGCGGTCTGAGGATTTTCAAGATCCTGTATAGAGGGAAGTCCGGAAAAAAGATAAATCAGAAACCCGGTGAAAAGGATGATTAATAAACCGCCCGCAATACCGGCCCATCTGAAGAGATCATTGCCGGTAGGATTCCAGTTTGACAATATATTCCAGTTGAAGGTCGAATCGTTATCGTTATTCTTGTCACCTCCATTTGCTTTATTTCGGCGATATTCCGGATCGTTAAAGTAACGATCCATTTCATTGTCAAAATCTGAGTTACTCATCTATCGTTATTGTTGAATCAAAGGGTTGTAAGGATTGTGTTCCCGTTTCCCAAGAAACGAGGTCAGCCGAATGATTATTGTAGAGCGCCATCGTGCGGTGGTTGTAGAAGGTACCCAAATTTATATAGCTTCCGAAGGCAAAATGTTTCATGCGCGGAATATGATCATGTCCGGATATAATCAGATCAATTTCCGTGTGTTGCAACTGTCGTTCGGCCCAGTCGCTGAGCACCTGCCGATTATCTTCAGGACGGTTTATCCACCGGTTGAATTTCGAAAAATATTTCATGAGCTGCAGCCCGATCCGGGGCGGTAACACCCGCTGGTATAACTTGACAAAGCCCGGGTGCCGGAGCAGGCGATGTAAAAAAGGGCGCGGCAACCCAAATGATGAATCGGCCAAGCCATCGCCGTGCAGCAGCAGGAGTTGTTGTTCATTCACGGTGATCTTAACATATTCGGATACCACATGGAAGCCCCGATCGGAGAGATGTCCCCGGGTCCAGTTGTCGTGATTGCCGGTAATATAGAGCGTAGGTCCCAACGCCTGATTATATTCCTCAAAACGATCAAGGAGCCGGCGTCCAAGGGAGGGGATATAGTCCGGGAATTCCATCCAGTAGTCAAAAAGATCGCCCAACACCGCCAGCCGGATTTCGTTGCGCTCACAATAATTGACGAGCTGAATCAGCTCAGATTCTATCCGGTCATTTTTAGTTTCCGCGAAACCGCCTAAATGGGCGTCCGAGATAAATAAAATAGGTGCTGATAATGTAAGTTCATCCATCCAAACCGTCGCAGCGCTACTTTTTTCGCCTGATAATAAATTCAATAAGATCTTCAAACGCTTGTCGATCGTCAGATTTCGGCAGGGTAGACAGTTTTGAAAGTGCTTTGGTGGCATAATTATCCATGATGGAGCGGGCATATTCCATGCCTCCTTTTTCGTGCACGAAAGAAACGATGTTATCAATATCAGACTGGCTCTTATTCCGCTTGCGCATGAGGTACCGGATGCGAATGGTTTCCGTAACCGACGCGTTGTCAAGCGCCTTTATGAAGGGGAGCGTAACCTTGCGCTCGCGGATATCATTGCGCGTGGGCTTACCGATATCCCCGACGCCGTAGTCAAAAAGATCATCGCGAATTTGAAAGGCGATGCCGGTATATATCCCGATATCGTGCATCTTCTGGTGATGGGTCGGATCGTCGCTGGTGGATATGGCACCGCACTCACAGCATGCGGCAATAAGGCTGGCCGTTTTCTCGGAGATAACCTTGAAATAGTAGTCCTCATCCATATTGAAAAGGCGTGCCGCCTTGAATTGGCGAAGCTCTCCTTCACTCATGCTTTTGACCGCCCTGGAAAGCACTTTAAGTAGCTTGAACTCGTCATAGTCGAGCGCAATAAGCAAGCCTTTTGAAAGGAGGAAGTCGCCCAGCAGCACGCTGGCTTTATTTTTCCACACTTTATTGATGCTCAGGAAGCCGCGCCGCACTTCAGCGTCGTCAACGACGTCGTCGTGAATCAGGGTTGCCGTGTGGAGCAGCTCAATCATCGTTGCTGCTACATAGCTGCGTTGCGTGACATCACCGAACAGCCGGGCAGACATGAATACGAGCGTGGGACGGATTTCCTTACCCTTCTGACGAAGCAGGTACTGGACAATCTGATCAAGCACAAAGACATCCGTTCGCAATGCCTTTTTATAGAACGTACGAAATTCAGAAAGATCATCCGATACCGGATGTGTAATTTGCCGGAGTGTTTTTTTCTCCTTTCCATTAAAGGAGGTAACTTCTTTTAATTGCGTATCAATCATGTGCCAATAGTATATGGCTTGATATTAGGGCTGTAAATAAAAGTTGAAATTTAATAATTATTCAGGTTTTATACTTTCGTCATTTCCGATAGCATTTTGATACGGAAATATAGAAGTTCAATGGGCAATTACTAAATTTTTTAATGTACTATGATTGAAGTCGATATTAGTCGTGCACAATCCTTTTTATCAGACAGGGAATTCGATAAAAGTTATAAAAAGGCGGAAGAAGGCCTTAAACAGGTACAGGAGCAGAAAGGAGAAGGAGCCGAATGGCTCGGCTGGCGAACGCTGCTTTCCGGACCAAACGATGCCATTTTGGAACAAATGGACAGTCTGTCCGACACCATCCGCACCGATGCTGATGTCTTTGTTGTGTGCGGTATCGGGGGGTCCTATCTGGGATCTCGTGCGGTGATAGAGGCGTTATCTTCTTTCTTTGGGAACAGTGGTCCCGAGATTTTATATGCCGGTCACCATATGAGCGGCAAATATCTCAGGGAACTGATCGGCTATCTCGAGGAACCCAACAGTGAGGGGGAGCCCAAAAGCGTATATCTGAACGTCATTTCTAAATCGGGAACCACCCTGGAGACGGCGCTCTCTTTCCGAATGCTGCGTAACTGGATGAAAAACCGGTTTGAAGATACCAATGATCGTATTATTTGCACGACAAGCGCCGAGGGGGGCGCCCTAAACAAGCTCGTTGAAGAACATAATTATCAAAAATTTGTTATCCCGGATGATGTTGGGGGACGTTTTTCCGTGTTGACGCCGGTGGGACTCCTGCCTATTGCGGTGGCGGGCGTCGACATACGCAGTTTATTTTATGAAGCAGTATCAAAATATGAAGCCCTGGAAGATGATCCGGGGCCGGTGCTTGCCTATGCCGCTACCAGACATGCACACTACGAGCGGGGCAAAACGATTGATCTTTTTACCACGTTTGAGCCTCAGCTGGAGGCTTTCTGCGGATGGCTGCAACAGCTGCTGGGGGAAAGCGAGGGAAAAGATCATAAGGGAATATTCCCGGCAAAAGCGACTTATTCTACCGATTTACACAGTTTGGGACAGTTTATCCAGGAGGGGACGCGCACGATGACGGAAACTTTTTTGTGCGTGAGATCGATAAACGATAGCCCGGAGGTCCCGGAACAGCGGCAAAATCATGA
>NZ_JBEPWZ010000014.1:0-28638 GCF_041642155.1 Fodinibius sp. | reverse complement strand
CATCCACCTCTCCCCTGATGATTCCGGCCTTTTTCAGTGCCTTCAAATGTTGAGAAACCGTCGACTGCGCCAGCGGCAATTCTTCCGTTATATCTCCGCAGATACACGTATCCCGCTCTGCCAGCAACTCAATGATGGCAATTCGCGCCGGATGCCCAAGTGCTTTCATCAGCTCCGCACTACGTTTGCGGGAGGTGTCAAACAGTTTTGCTTTGGTAATAGCCATAGTATTTATCGGTTATCGCAATTTTACGATAAAATATATGCAAAGCTGCTTAGATTAGCAATAGTCATTAATCATGTTACTGCAAGCAATCAAAGAAATAGACATTGACGATTTCAAGGGCAATCTTCTGTCAGAAGACAAGGTAGAGGCCGTCAAATAGCTTTGCAAAGACGAGGTCACGTCACCATTTGTTTGAGTCGTAAAACCAAATCCATTATTAAGCACAACCTGTGGTCAAGACTCTACATGATTCTCATTCAGGTACCGGCCACAATCCTTGGTTTGAGCATGGGATGGGCGGTCGTAGGTCACGAAGGATCAACCGTGGTAGTCGTGTTTAATGCGTTGAGACTGCTGGGATATAAATCCTAACTAATCCAAACGCAAACTTAGTTTAATTTAACTTAGGTTTGGTATTATCGGTAGACTATCGTTAATAATAATCTTTTGGCAAAGCGCTACAAAGTCTACAACTGCCGGCACTAAATTCTGTACTGTCATTAAAATAGCATTTAGATCAACTTACATGTATTCAAATTTAGGGTATACCCCAAATCGCTACACTTTTCAGGATTTCCAAAAAAGGCCTGCGGGCCGCTAATGTATGATTGAATACAATACCCTAATTACGATACGGCCAGGACCAAATATATCGATGGAATTATAAAAGGTACCCGCGTGGGGCTTTCCGCAAATATTCTCTGCCCACTATTAAATATTATCTACCCACTATTTTATCCGTCCGCTCAAGTCACGCGTGGGTGCCTTTCATCGCGATAGCCAGTCCCTTCGTAAAGGCCTGGATAACAGCTTCGAGGGTGTCCGGTGAGGCTCCCTTGGAGACCCACTGCTGCTCGCCGTTTCTCAGGGTCAGCGTAACCATTACCAGCGAATCCGTGTCGGGACTGAGGATATCGATTTCATGGTTTTCCACGACCAGCGGAAAAACGTTGTCCGTCTCCGTGCGAATAGCTGTGAGAACGGCATCGATGGGACCCACGCCTTTGGCCTCGGAGATCACTTCGCGGCCCTGCAGGTTCAGCTTTACCGTGGCCTGAACCAGCCCGTGCTTGCGCATGATCAGTTTGTAGTCCAATACTTCCACCGGGTATTCGAGATCCGTATCTTCATCAAAGATGAGCGACTGCAGTACCTCGATTTCATTGTTGCTGAGCGTTTTGCCTTTTTTGTTAATCTTGGAGACGTAATCGTTGTACAGCTGCTCGTGCTCCTTGTCCATCTTGAGATTCGCCATGAAGGTATCCCGCGATTTGCCCCACGATTTTTTCTGCATCTCGATAAAACCGGAATTGACATAGCTGATCACCTTCTTGAGGTCCGCCGAAAGAACGGGAGAGTTCAGGGAGTGTTTGGTGACGACCTGGGTATCTTTAAAGCCCGTTCCGGTAGCTACAAAGAGGCACTTTTTACGGCTGAATTGCTCTTTATGCTTCTTGAAGGCGGCCAGCGGCAGCGCTCCCGCCGGTTCCACAAAATCACCCTCTTCCACCGCCAACTCCTTGAGGGCATCCAGAATTTCATCTTCCGAGACGGTGAACGCAAGTCCCTCCGACTGGTCGATGCCCTCGAGCACCTTGTAAAAATCCACCGGGTCCGGTACCGCTACCGAGCTGGCCATCGTCTGCACTTGTTCTCTGACAATCTTCTCTTTCTTGAAAATCCCTTCGACCACCGGCGAGCTCTGATCCGGCTGAATAGCGACCAGCTTTGGAATACGATCAATCAGTCCCCCTTCCTGCATCTCTTTAAACCCCTTGAAGATCGCACTGAAGTTGGTCCCGCACCCCACCGGGATGAAAATATAATCCATATCACCGCCCCCCTGGTCGACCAGCTCATAAGAAAACGATTTTTGTCCCTCTTCCCGAAATACGAAATCCCCGGCCAGGTAATAATTGCTCGACTTGGCAAACTCCCGGCAGAGCTGTTCGCAGGTGCTGAAAGACCCTTTGATACGGATAATATTTGCATCGAAAATCGTGGCCTGTGCCAGTTTGGCTTCAGTGGTTTTTTCGGGGACAAAAACAAAGCAAGGGATGTTAAAATAGCACGCATAGGCCGCTACCGAGGCCGCCATATTGCCGGTGGAGGCCAGGCAGATCGCATCAGCGTTGAGTTCCCGTGCCTTCTGGACTTCGATATAGCTCCCCCGGTCCTTAAAGCAGCCGGTCGGGTGCTCGAACTCCAGCTTGGTCCACACTTCGGCCCCGTACGTTTCGGAAAGTCTGCCCAGTCGCTTGAGCGCGGTGGGATGGGTCTTCAAAGGATCGGGAACAATATCGGATAAAGGATATTGCAGGTCTTCGGAGGGTTGGTCGTAATGCACCCGGAGCACACTTCCGCATTCCGTGCAGTAGGTGGTGGTTTCCTCCTCGGAATTGTGATGGCCGTGAGGTACACATTTGAGGGTATATCCGGTTGTTGCAGTGGCCATAATAGAATAGCGTAATGAATTTCGTTTAAAAACAGCTCTTCAAATCCCTGCGGATGAAAGATAGATCATTCTGAACAGGAATGACATCAGTTTTTCAGGGGCAGGAGGGAAACCTCGTCGAAGTCCATATCCAGTTCATCGAGGACCGGTTCGGCGACTTCCGAGATCTCTTCCGGACTCAGTGCATCAAGTCCCTCTATTTCAATAAAAAGGGCATTCTGATGGCCGACGATATTATAGCGTGCCTTTTCGGCGTTAAAGCACTGGCGAAGGGTATCCACCAGGAGTTTGATATCCTGCTCGTAAGCTTCGTAATCGGATTCATGGAGCTCATCCATAATAATAAATAGCTATTGCGTGTTTCATAGTTCGTGTTATTTTTCAGCTGAACAATACATAATCCCTGATAGGCAATCAATTAATGAATTCAGTAATGAGATCGCTGACGACCATCGCCCGGAAAGAGAAAAAAATAGTACTCGGACTGATGTCCGGCACTTCGATGGACGGGCTCGACCTGGCGCTCTGCCGTATTTCGGGCAGCGGGATGGATACCGGGCTGGAGCTGCTGGAGTTCAGCACCCGGCGCTATTCCCCCGGCCTGCAGAAAAAGCTCAAAAAAGTCGTATCGGTCCCGCAGTGCCGGCTGGAGGATGTCTGTCTTATGAACAGCTATCTCGGCGACTATACAGGAGATGCGATTCTGGAGGCCCTGGAAGAGTGGGGTTGGGGCCCCGATCAAGTTGACTGTATCGCCAGTCACGGACAGACGATCTATCACGCCCCCCTGTCAAAGCACGGGCAGCCTGATTTCCGGCATGCGACGCTGCAGATCGGGGATGGAGATCATATTGCGCAACGCACGGGTATTCTTACGATCAGCGACTTTCGTCAGAAACATACTGCTGCGGGCGGGGAGGGGGCGCCGATGGCAGCATTGGTGGACCGGATGCTATTCGGTCATCCCGGCAAAGACCGGCTGCTGCTGAATATTGGCGGCATTGCCAACTTTACGTATCTCCCCGCGGCCTCCACAAATGCAGGGCCGGTGAGCGGCGATACCGGTCCCGGCAATACCCTGCTGGATGAGGCGGCGCGTCGTTTGCTCGGCAAACCCTTTGACGAGGATGGAAAAGCCGCGCGGAGGGGGACCGTAAACCCGCTGCTGCTGAAGGCTCTGAAAACGGACCCGTATTTTGATTTGGACCTTCCCAGGACCACCGGACCCGAACGTTTTAACAAGAAGTACGTGCGCGGGGCCCGGCGGGCGTCGGGGGCGAAGGACATCCGGCCGGAGGACCTGCTGGCTACGCTGACCGCCTTTACGGCCGAGACTATTGCGGATGCTGTCACAGAGGTTGTTCATCAATCCTTGGCCCCGGAGATACTTGTGAGTGGCGGGGGCCTCCACAACTCATATTTGATGGAAACGCTGGAGCGGTCTCTCCCGGGGGCGACGTTCGCGCCATTCGGGAAAATGTATTTCAATGCCGACGCCAAAGAGGCGGCCAGCTTTGCCGTTTTAGCCAACGAGACGCTCTCGGGAGAGGGATTTAGTATCGACTCGGAGGCAAACGAAGGACAACAGAAGATTCACCCGGGGAAGATCTCTTTCCCGAACTGAATATCCCCCTCAATCATGAGAGAGCAGGTCGATCTCAGGTTATTTAGTTTAGAAGTTTGGAAATAAGAATCACATCACTCCGTCGTTAGCTTGTATTTTTTCCTTTCGGGAAGTACCAGAAGAGGCACCTCGGAATAGCTTGTTTGCTTAATGTGGTTCGACTGCATGAGAGATTGCAAGAATGTTTTCTTATGCCGGGTCATCACAATCACGTCGGTATCCTG
This sequence comes from Fodinibius sp., assembly GCF_041642155.1. Taxonomy (NCBI): domain Bacteria; kingdom Pseudomonadati; phylum Balneolota; class Balneolia; order Balneolales; family Balneolaceae; genus Fodinibius; species Fodinibius sp. The sequence continues at coordinate 24,109 of NZ_JBEPWZ010000014.1, read as the reverse complement.
CTTATCCAGGTATGTGGAAATTCCTGAAGCAAAATTCTTATCAATAGTAAGTTGAAAATTGATGCGGGGATAGTCAAATGATTCCGTTATCAACTCCCTGAATCCCCTGTATTTTATTGTTGTATCCAGGCTGTTATCGGAGCTGGTATGAAACACGGTGATATCAGCATTATCAAATAATTCGGCCCATTTTACGATCTCTTCCAGCGCTTCCAAATCTCCCTCTCTGTAATCCGTTGCAAAGGTAAAGTGATTAAAATCGGAATACTTTCGACTGAGCGGCACGACCAGGACGGGGACCGATGATTTAAGGATAATATTGGTGCTAATGCTGCCGTATAAAATGGTTGCCAGATTTGATTTACCTTTAGCCCCGATGATTATAAGATCTCCCCGGCTGGCAAGGATGTTGGATACCGGATCACCGGCCTCGACTGTGGTCTCAATATCTGATATGGATAGATTTTTTTTGCTGATAAATTCCTGCATCATCCTGTCAGTACCGTAGCTATAGGGGACATTGACCGAATGGGTGACCCGTATTTTGGCATTTACTTTTCGGGCGATTTCCCGGGCATAGGTAAATGCATTATGGGCAGCTTCGGAGAAGTCTGTGGGATGTAAGATCACATTTATGTCGTTTTTCATAGTCAAAATGTAGTTGATTTGTCATTGCCGGGTAAAACCAAAAGCGGCGCCTGAATATAGTAGCTCATATCCCTGGACTGTTTTTTCTGTCCGATCAGGGGAAACGGTTTATCATAACGGATCATCACAACCAGTGATACCGGATATCTTTCTATTTGGTTGGCCACCCCTTCAAAAAAAGTGATCGATTTCTCCTCCTCGAAATCAATAGGTTCGTAGGAGATTGATTCTTTAACCAGTCCTCTGAATCCATGGAACATACATTCCGTTTTAAGATTGCTCTCGAGTGTCGTATGAAACACTTTAATTTTTGATTTGAAGCGTTTCGCCAGCTCAACCACATATTGAAGTGCTTCCAGGTCTCCGTCGTTGTAATCAGTCGTAAATATAATCTGCTTGAAGTCGGTTGAACGGGCGTTTTCAGGTATGGCCAAAACAGGGATGGCCGACTGCTGTACAACTTCCGCAGTTGTGCTCCCGAAGAGTATCTTTTTTAATCCGGTTCGTCCTCTGGTGCCCATGACAATGAGATCAGCTTTGAAGGGCTGATTGGTCTCCAAAATAGCATTTATTGCCCGCCCTGTCTGGATGTGGGTTTCAACCGGCACGTCGGCATGGGAACCTTCTTCTTCGATTTCCAGGATTAACTCTTCAAACAGTTTTCTTACCTTTCCGGTTACTCCTTTCTTTATTTCCTCAGCCATGGGAGCAAAGTCATAGGGCTCTTCAATAGTGTGAAGAATATGGACCGTAGCGCCGGTTCGTTTGGCGATTTTCAGGGCGAAGGGTAACGCATGCCGGGCGTTGTCGGAAAAATCGGTCGGGAACAAAATATGGTCAATGGTTGCGTCCATGGATCAGTCAGTTACTTGGCATTAGGTTTTTTGTAATATTATCCAGAAGCAGGCAAAATGGCTGTAATGAAATCCACGCTGCTCATGTGGGATTTTTAATTAATGAACTTACTCACAGATTACACTGCCAGAATACCCGGATGAGATCGTCATCGTCGTAGTTGTAGTTCAGATCTCCTCCATAGGCCCTGACCAGGGAATCCCCGATCCTTCGGGCCAGGTGGATACCGGTAGTGGTAATGATGGTCTTATCTTTCTTTTCGCTGATATTTACAAATCGCTCCAGGGGATGTTCGGTGAGTTCCACATCCTTGATATGGTGGATCATATTCATGATTTCGGTTCGACGGGTATCGAAAAAAGTCCCCTGCAGTTCGATAAGTCCCGCAGGATAGTTATCCCTGGTTCGCCGGCAGGCCGGACAGGTCACACGCGACGCTTCATCCGGTTCCGGAAGATCATCCCAGGTCCACCTCCCGCCGGTGTAAAGCGAGCCGCAGACCGGACAAATAGTGGGGTCAGGATGCTTTTTGGTTGTTCGATAGGCATCGTGTCTTTGACGATCGTATATCCGGCTCCGTTCCTGTTTAAAATGGGTATCAATATTTTTCATTTGGGATTCTGTTCGTTAAATGAGTAGGGATTCCTCTGTTGTAAGTGAACGTACGTTAGGGCAAAGGCATGATAATTTATTCACCTTTAGATTAGTTCTATAAAAGATATTTTGAAGTAGGTATTGTTTGTTTGAATCTGTGAGGGAAAATACTGCATGGATCAGCCTGTCGTGGTTTCCCCTACAGGCAAACGTGCAGTTGAACTACAAAAGGTCGGGTAATTAAAATCACATTATGAGTACCGGCAAAAACCGAAATTCTATTGTGCATTCTTAATCTCAATAAAATAGAATCGGTGTAACGTACTATGAAAATACTAAATGGATTTCTTGGCCTGATTGTCGGAGTAGCGATACTGGGAAACACAGCTTTGGCCCAGCAACATGCTCAGCAGAAAATGATGCAGCAGCAGATGAATGAGATGCGGGATATGAATCAGCGTATGAACCAGATGAATGAACGTGTTCATATGATGAACCAGGAGATGTCTCGCATGATGGAGAAAACACAAAACGAACAGATGCAGAACCAGTACCGGATGATGCACCGTATGGGCGAGCAGCTTGGACTGATGCTTGGCAATATGAAAAATGCGGCCGAGCGCTGTAACCTTATGCTTCAGGATCGTCAAATGATGCAGGATGGCGAGATGAGAAAGGATATGGATCAGGTCCGGCAGCATATGCAGGATATGACCGGTCAGCTGGAAGAAACGGTCCAAACGATGGAGCGAATGACCAAAAGATTGCGGGAGCATCAACCGGATCAAAATTAAATATCCCAATCACGGGAGAACGATTGTTTTGACATGATGAATTACAAAAGATGGAGTCTGTTTCTGGGTCTTGTTATGGTAGGTGGATTAACGGGAACCGGTCAGGTTTGGGGTCAATCGTTGCGTTATAACGGCAGTATGCAGATGGCGACCGGCTCCTACTTTTTTGAAGAAAATACCCGGAGTTTTTATCTGACCAATGGCCTGGGGATAAGGAATGGGCGATACGGAATGTCCGTCGACGTCCCCTTCGTTGTACAAAGTTCCCCGTGGATCTCATACAGCCGCTATGGCGGGATACCCACCGGGGGACCCCAGCACGAGTCGGTGGGCCAGCATTACGGACGGAGAACGGGTCAGGGTATGGGAGGTCGCAGAAAGCCTGTTGATCTGGCGGATACAGCTTCCTATACACAGTCCGGCTTCAGTGATCCATCGCTCTCTTTGCAGTATCAGGTCCTGGGATCTGAATCCGGGGCAACGGCTTTGTACTTCACTACATCGATCAAATTCCCTTTGGCCGATCCTGCAAATGGATTTGGAACCGGCGCCTGGGATGCGAGCATCGGCAGTTCCGTATCCAGGCGTTTTGACACATGGTTTACAACGGCCAATTTCATGTACTGGCATTTTGGAGACATGCCCGACCTGGAACTGAAATCTTCGCTGACCTACGGAGCGGGAATCGGTAAATCCTTTTCCGGTGGACACTGGTTGGTGCTCGGATCTTTTAACGGGATGACAGAGATTATTGATGGAGTTACCCCTCCCATGTCGGCCACGCTGGGGATAGGCTATCAAGTGGGTGCGCGTACCAGCCTGAATATCAGCACTTCTTTCGGCTTGTCTGAATCTTCTGCGGATGTCGCGTTTGGTGGAGGATGGCAGGTTAAACTATACTAACTGGGTTCATTTAGATATAACATTCTGCAGTCTGACATCAAATGGATAGTAAGATGAAACCTTCAGCTAAAGTAACAGGCATCATGAAAAAAAAAGCCCGATAAAGAATCAATTTATGATCAGGCGGTTTTAAACCTTAAGGGATATTCAATATCAGATCGTATGTAAGAATATTCCCTACATAATTGAGATAGCTATTAATTACATAACTATCAGGTTACTCGTCTAAGTACGAGAGACACTGAACTTGTATTATGAACCAAACATTAATTCAATTAGCAATACCATGGCTGCACAACCGCATATTCTCGTATTGGGATGTAACTTCGCCGGACTAACTACCGCTCGTTATATCCGCGAGTTTGCAGGTGAGGAGGTAGAAATCACCTGTATCGATCGAAAACCTTATTTATCGTTTATACCCAATATCCCCATAGAGGTATGGAACAATAATAATCCCGCCACGGAACTCCACCTTCCCTTCATGAAATTTCTCGACCGGGATAACATCCGGTTTATCCAGGGCGACATCCGGAATATCGATGTCGAACAAAAAGAGATTGCTTATATCCCGGCTGAGCGGGCCGGTTCTGCGAGTGAAAATATATCTTATGACTATCTGGTTATTGCCCTCGGGAATTACCTGGCTTTTGACAGGATCGAAGGTTTTGCAGAGCATGGTCATACGTTTACGGATACCTTTTACGGGGATGAAATTCGGAGGTATCTTCACGAGGGAGGATATAAAGGGGGGCCGGTTGCCATTGGTTCTGACCGTTTTATACAAGGTAAAAGTGATAAACTTCCCGAAGGATTGCCGGTGGCAGAGGCTGCTTGCGAAGGCCCGCCGGTAGAAGTGGCCTTTTCGATGGCCGACTGGCTTGAGAGGCGGGAACTGGGCGGAGCTGAAAATATTACGCTGTTCACCCCCGCGGAAGTCATTGCCGAAGATGCAGGAGAAAAGATTCTCGATGAGCTGCTGCCCATGATGGAAGAGATGGGGTACGGGTATAAGGCCGACACCAGGGGAATCAGCAGAATTCATAAAGATGGCATTGAATTCAAGGACGGCAGCAGCGTTGAAGCCGAGCTGAAAATTATTTTTCCGAACTGGGAAGCCCACGCTTTCCTGAAAGAATTACCAATCTCGGACGATCAGGGGTTTATAGTTACCGACAGGTATATGCGCAATCCCGATTACCCGGAGGTTTTTGCAGTTGGGGATGCGGCTTCCATTACAGTCCCGAAGCTTGGATCACTGGGACATATGGAAGCGGAAGTGTTAGCCCGTGTGATCGGTCAGGAGGCGGGCAACTACCATCCCGAGGGGGAAATAGATCCGATGGAGTTTATGCTTATATGCATGGGAGACATGGGAAATCACAAGGGTTTTTACATGCATACCGATGAATGGTGGGGTGGAGATACAAGTATCCTGAAAATGGGATACACGCCTCATATGCTCAAAATGGGGTTTAAATCCATGTATTACACAACAGGCGGAAAGATACCATCCTGGGGTTTGCCGTTGTCTGAATTTATTGCTGACCGCACGGTGATTTAATATAAAAAGAGATGATTAATTATGGATTTGAATACGAAAGAAGTAATAAGAAATCTGCAATTATGGGGCGGAGGTCTTGCCCTGCTGACCATAGGCGGGATTGTTTATTCGATTTCCAAAGGGATCATGCGCTATAAAAAATACCACCGTAAATTCGATTCGAATGCCATCGAAGAAGTAGAGGGTCGCGTTGCAGAGGTTGTTACGGACAGTGGTAAGTTTGAGCAGACCCGGGGTGTTGTTCTTGTTGTAGATACGAATAGAAAAGGCATAATACATGTTCACTTGGGCCCTGAATGGTTCCTTCTTCATCAACGTAAACATTTTAAGCCCGGAGATATGGTTATAGCAAGAGGTTCACTAATAGAAGGGAAAGGGGAAGAATTTATGGTTGCCGCATCAGTTTCAAGAGGAAATGAAGTTCTTGTCCTTCGAAATGAGAAAGGGGAACCGTATTGGAACCGGTGGATGAGGGAATAAAATGTTATCGTTTGGAAATAATAAATGTGCTTATAACATAATTGCCAGTAATAGTACTACTAACACTCAAACAAAGAATAGTTACCTGTCATGAATAATAAAGTATCCTCAACAAAACGCGAGAAATACATCGATAAACTGTCAGCACGGCTAAAAAAGTGGGATCGCGAGCTGGAAGAATTCGAAGAGAAAAATAAAAAACGGCTTTCCGAATTAAAACAGGATTTGGCTGATCGATTAAATAATTTAAAAACCAAAAGGAGTAAATTAGACCAAAAAATGGATCAGCTTGAAGGAGTCGGGGAAACGACCTACCAGAATATCAGAAAGGATGCTGAAAAATTGTGGAAAGATCTCAAGAATGGATTTTCATCTTTGCGAAAAGAGATGAAGAAATAAATAATATTTTGAATATTATTTACAAACAGACAGGCAATACATTTAAATATTGCCGATTTTAATTAACAATAAAACGGAGACCATTATGTCATTAGCAAAAGTAATTGAAGTCATTGCCGAAGGTAGTACAATGGAAGAAGCGGTTGAAAATGCTGTATCCCAGGCAAGTAAGACGGTTCACAATATCAAAAGTATTAATTGTGAGAATATTCAGGGAATCGTATCAAACAACCAGGTCGACAAATATCGCATTAATGCAAAAGTTACTTTTGTAGTGGAAGAGGGATAACGTATGCAATGCGAGTTTTTGACTTGTAAACAATATAACGCGTGTGCGGTTAAGTGACCTGACAGGGGTAACAGGGAGGTAACTCCTGTCAGCGTCCCTGCCAAACCAACAGGTACAGGTTTGATGGACACTGAAGTCCTGTTTGGAATCCAACCGCACAACGCGTTAATATAGTCATTTTTTATTATTTGTCAGTTACTTGACCCGGCAGCACCAGCAGGGGAGCCTCTGAATAATAACTCATCTCTTGTGATAGCCGTTTGGGAAGGGGCGGGAATGATTCCTCATAATGTACCATTACAAGCAATGAGATGCTATGCCGCTCAATTTTATGCGTTACTGCTTCAAAGAATCGTGTGGATGGAGCCGTTTCAAACTCAATGTTATTATAAGATATTTTGTCGGTTACAAGATCCTTGAATCCCCTCAGCATGATTTCGGTTTTGAGACTATTTTTAACCGAGGAATGAAATATATTGATTCTTGAATGGAACAGCTTCGCCAGTTCGACCACGAATTGCAGCGCTTCGAGATCTCCATCCTGATAGTCAGTGGCGAAGGTAATCTGTTTAAATCCATTGTATGATGCCTGTTGTGGCACCGACAAAACCGGTACTTCGGCGCGACGTATAACTTCTGCCGTGGTGCTGCCGAAAAGAATTTTATTCAATCCTGTCCGTCCTTTGGCACCGACGACTATCAGGTCAGCATTTCGGTTCTCCGCTTCTTCGAGAATGGTGTATACAGCCCGTCCGGTTTGTATGCTCGTTTCAATGTCCAGCTCACCGTATTTGTTGTCTTTCCGGATTTCATCCTCCAGGTTACCTAACAGTTTTTTTACAGTCTGGCTGAGACTCCTTTTAATTTCTGTTGTTATAGGTGCTTCATCCATCATGGCAAAATTATAAGGTTCCTCGATGGAATGCATGAGATGTACTTTAGCACCGCTGGCACGGGCTATTTCAAGGGCAAACGTAAGCGCATTGGATGTATTTTCGGAAAAATCAGTCGGGAATAAAATGTTATTGATGTCAGGCATGATGTATGATGGATTATTAGATTATTATAGTTATTTGTTCTTAAAAAACATACTATTGAAGAAAAATGATGTAATGATATGGTATCTAATTACTGTAGGGGTTAACTGGTAAGCGGAAAAATTTGTTATTTCTTTTCAGCTTATGCGGTTTGCCGGCTATCCGGAACTGCTCCCCATGCCACTGTTTCGTATCCCTGCCTGGGAAACCAATCAATTTCTCATCGGGCAGTCACTTGGCTCCTTTCGCAGATCCAGTGCATTGGCATTATAGCGATATGCCGGTCCTTGTGCCGTAGGGATGCTGATAATTTTAGCTCGAAAAGCCGGGATAAGTTACAATGTAATACTTAATGTGAAGTATAGCTATGGAACCCAATTCATTATCACCGTTGCCGGAGAATGAACACAAGAAGAGAACAATCGGACCCTGGGTATCCTGGCTGCTTCCCGTGCTGGTTATACCGCTCTGGCTAACGGCCTACCCGGAAACAACGGTCAGGCACAGCGCGAAGAGTTTTTTCATCTATTCAAGCCAGCTGGCTGCTCTCGTCGGCTTTGCTCTTTTTGCCGTTACCTTTATACTGTCCGCACGGTTAAAATGGCTTGAATCCTATTTCGGCGGATTGGATAAAATGTACCATATCCATCACCGGATGGCTAATGTTGCCTTTGTCCTGCTGCTCCTGCATCCAATTCTACTTGCAACCAGGTGGATACCGCAGGATATCGCAAAAGTATTCTGGTATTTCTTTCCGGTGCACCGTCGACTTGCAGTAGATTTCGGCAGCTGGTCTTTGTGGGGCTTGATTATTTTGATGATGCTGACCCTGGTGATTAAGCTTCCCTACGACAAGTGGAAGTTAACACACAAATTTATGGGGGTTGTATTTATATTTGGGGCTATTCATTTGTTTTTTCTGGAAGACCTGGCCGCCGCCAGCACATTGTTGTATATGTACCTCCTCATTTTATCTGTTGCTGCATTAGCAGCATGGGTCTATAAATCATTCCTGCTGGAACATGTGCTGTCTAAACCCCGGCTTAAGGTTGCCGATGTTATACGGTTGGGAGACCAGGTTATGGAAATAGAACTGCATGCAGAAAAAGCTATAACGTTTACTCCCGGGCAGTTTTATTTTTTTAGCTTTATCGCATCCGATATTACCCGAGAGGCGCACCCGTTTACAGTGTGCAGTGCTCCCGGGCGGGAGGTTAGAATAATGGTAAAGGCTCTCGGGGATTACACGCGCAATCTTTATAATAATTTAGAAACCGGTGCCATAGCACTGCTCGAAGGGCCATATGGTCGTTTCGATTACAGGGGGGAGGAATCGAGAAGGCAGGTGTGGATAGCCGGCGGTGTGGGCATTGCTCCCTTCCTGAGCTGGATAAGAAATCTAAGAGAGGGGGACCTGGTTATAAAGGCAGAGTTATACTACTGCGTAAATAGTGAAGAAGAGGCCGTCTACCTAACTGAATTCAAGGAATTCGAAAAACAGTTTTCGGGTTTTAAGATTCATCTGGTGTGTGCCGACAGGGAAGGTTTTTTGGATGCTCGTGATATTGCCGATCCGGCACAGAAAGTTATATATATCTGTGGTCCACGGCAGATGAGGGAAAAATTGTTAAGAGAGTTTACACAATTGAATGTGCCGGAGGATGATATTCATTACGAAGACTTTGATTTCTTTTAGGCCGTATATCCCGTAAAGATACTTGGTTTATTGATGTAACATAGATCTTGAGGAGATAAATTTTGGTTTTGTTTGACTCCTGGCTTGGGACCTGTATCATGGAGGGGAAATAAATACTCTACCTAATCGAAGGCCGGTCTACGAGGCAGAAAAATAGTACAATTATTTTACAGAAACGGTAGTATGCTCAGGACTCCGGCTGCTGAGATCAGGAGGATAATCCATATCAGGATTTTACTCTTGTTGAAACCTGTCCAGAATGCAAAGAGTCCGGCTTTGACCAAGGTATTGGAGATAACGGACATGACAATACCGGAAACCGCAACATCTGAACTGATTTCACGCAGGGCCATCCGGGAAAGGGAGAGCGTGATGGCATCCACATCCATAAGCCCGGAGAGCAATGCCAGCAGATAGATGCCCTCGTCCCCGTACCAGTGTTCCATGGCGGTGGCAAGCACTAAAATAACAGCCAGTAATAAACCGAACTGGAGGGCGGTGAAAAACTGAAGCGGGTTTTTAAGGGTAATGTCCGGCTGCTCACCGGTCGGATTTCGTGATTTCTTCCAAAGCCATATGGCAGCAATGCCCGTTGAACCCAGCATGACAGTCAGTGGTATCCACAGAGGATACAATAGGCCGGGATTTACAATCAATACCTCGATGGCAACTCGAACAAACATGATGGATGAAGCGACGAGCACTCCCGCCATAAAAAGATAACTGGGAATCTGTTTTTGTTGTTGTGCGAGCTGGGCAAGGCTAAGCGTTACGGCCGTGGAGGACGCCAGTCCGCCGGTAACTGCTGTCAACAAGGTACCATGCCTTCTGCCCAAATATTTGATAAGAATGTACCCTATAAAGGAGAGACCGGAGATAAGCACCACCATCCACCATATCCAGTAGGGGTTCAGGCTCTGCCAGGGCCCAAAACCTTCATTCGGCAGCAGAGGCAAAAGAATAACCGAGATAACCAACAGCTTGATCCCCGCATAAATCTCTTTGACTTCAATTGCTTTCAGCCACCTGTGGAGTACCGGTTTCAGGCTGAGCAGCGTGATGACGATAACCGTCATGGCCAATGCATGCAACTGATATCCCAATGCCGCCCAGGCCCCGAGGGAAAAGGTGAGCAGCAAGGCTATTTCCGTAGTGATGCCCAGATCCTTATCTTCCCTGGTATCTATAATATAAGAAGTAATGACCAGCGCGGTGAGAGAGAGGAAAATGACGGCTAACATCCAGTCGCCCGCAAAACGACTTAATTCACCCCATACTCCTCCCAACAGCCCCACCAGGCTAAAGGTGCGAATACCCGCTACACGATCCCCTTCATCCTCTTCGCGGCCCGACCAGCCCCGTTCGATACCTATGAGTAACCCGATTCCCAGAGCCGACAGGATGTTCCAAATGATGTCCAGCTGTAGATCCATTGATTTGTTGCGTAGCTATTTTTACCTGTCCAGGAGAAAAACCAAGCTAATAGATATTAAGGTCAAAACCATATGTCCGTACAGAAAAAATTAAAATGGTTGAGTTGACAGGAGAGAATTATTAGTAGAGACAGAATTTAAATTGAGATTTGACATTAAAGTATACAATAGTGGCCGTTTAACAGGTTGAAGATCTCATAATGCTCGCTATAAATGGTGTTTGCCTTTGCTATCCAATTCCAACTATGTTCTGAGCAAACGCAATCCGTTTAGAACTACCAGCAGGGTGCTTCCTTCATGACCCACAACACCGATAGGCAGGGGCAAGGCAAACAGAAATACCGAGGCTACCAGTACGGCAATGACTGCCAGGCTAAAGATGATGTTTTGCCAGACAATTTTCCGGGATTTGCGTGCAAGCTGAATCAGGTAGGGTAGTTTGTTAAGGTCGTCCCCCATCAATACTACATCGGCTGTATCCAAAGCCACATCGGTACCTGCCGTACCCATGGCAATGCCCATGTGACTGGCTGCCAGTGCGGGGGCGTCGTTGACACCGTCACCCACCATGGCCGTAGGACCTTCTTTGACCAGCTGTTTGATAAATTCAACCTTTTCGTCGGGCAGCAGCTCTGCATGAAACTCATCTAAATCAATCTTACCAGCGATAGAACGAGCGACACCAGTCGTATCCCCGGTCAGCATCAGCAGGCGGTTGATTTGGAGGGCTTTTAATTTCTTAATCGCCGCGGGCGCCTGTTCTCGAATTTCATCGGCCACAGCAATCAAGCCGGCTGGCTTACCATCGATAACGACGTAAATTACCGTTTTAGCTTGTAATTTCAGTCTATCAGCTTCATCCTGTATACCATTTTTCCAGTATTCGCCGCTGGTATCAAAGAGTTTTTGATTGCCCACTTGTATGGTATTATTTTCCAATCGTGCCCTGATGCCTTTCCCGGCCTCAGACTGTACCTGGCTTGCAGAGTCATATTCTATATTTAGTTCATCCGCCTTTTCTAGAATAGCGGCTGCCAGATGATGCTCAGAATGTTCTTCAGCGGAAGCTGCCATTGAAAGCAGCTCGGATTCCGAAATAGAACCGGCACTACCATTTGTGTAAGGAATAATATCCGTCACTGCCAGGTTGCCTTTCGTCAGCGTTCCCGTTTTGTCAAAAGCGATGATATCAATTGAGGCTGCCTGTTCCAGATAGGCACCGCCTTTGAATAGAATACCATTTTTTGCTGCATTGGCGATAGCCGAAAGTACAGAGGCCGGCGTGCTGATCACCAACGCACAGGGAGAAGCTACCACCAGTACCGTCATGGCCTGGTAAAATATATCGTCGAAAGGCTGGCTTGAAAAGAACCATGGAAGTATGATCAGCAGTATAACTGCTAAGATCACTCCCCCTGCATACCAGGGTTCAAAATCATCTAAAAATCGCTGGGTGGTGGCTTTACTTCCTTGGGCCTGTTCAACCATTTTAATGATTTTAGCCAGTGTTGTTTCTTCAGCCAGCTTGGTAACACGTACAGAAATAACACCGTTTTCATTAAGGCTGGCGGCAAATACCTCATCTTGTGGTCCTTTTTTTACGGGCACACTTTCTCCGGTAATTGCCGCCTGGTTCACCGATGTAGATCCGTCCGTTATTTCGCCATCAATGGGAATGCGTTCCCCGGGCCTGACAATAACAATATCGCCCTTTGAAAGATCTTCAACCGGACGTTTTTCTTCCGAGCCGTCACGATTGCGAACCAGCGCTTCATCAGGCCGGAGTTTCATCAGTGATTTTATTTCACGCCGGCTTTTACCCAGGGCATAGTCCTGAAGGGTATTGCTCAATGAAAATAGAAAAAGCAAGATAGCTCCTTCCATCCACTCACCAATACTGGCAGCTCCAAGGGCCGCCAGGATCATTAGCACATCCACATTGATTTTGAATTTCGCCAGAGCCCGGATACTTTCAACCGTTCCTGCGTATCCGCCGCTGAGATAGGCAAGAATATAAAAAACAGTAGAGGTTTGCTCCTGCAGCCATCCCGTCCATTCGCCTACAGCACCAATGAGCAAGGTAACGGCACAGATCACCGTCAACAAGGCCTTAAACTTGTTTGCCGTCAAGAAATTTTTCATTTACAAAAATCGGATATAAATAGTATTCGTTCTGTCTATGTCGTATTGTCGTGCAACAGCAAGTTAATAAACAGTTCTAAAGTTATGAAGCCGATTCTTTTTCCGATTTTTGAACAATAGCCGTCCATTTTGCGTCCGGATTGATTCGATCCTGGGCGAGGTCGCTTAATCCCATGTCGGCTCTTTTTTCTTCTCTCAGTGTATCGAGCAAACGTTCGGCAATGTCGTGTTGCTCATGAGCTTTGGCATAGGCAATGGCGGTGCCATACCCGGCAATTTCATAATGATTGATATGCTGGATGGCGGTAACCAGAGCAGCGTCCCGTACTTCCGGATTTTTGCAGCGGTCATTCAGCTTCAATGCTTCCTCAATGATCCCTTTTATTCCATCGCATGATTCACCGGATGGTTCCTCGTTGAGTATGTCAAACACTTCTTCAATTCGTTCCAGCTGATTTTTGGTTTCCCTGCGGTGCATTTGTATGATTTCATCCAGCTCAAATGAGTTCGTTTGCTCCTCGGCTTTACGAAGATAATCAAGCTGCTGGCGCTCCCCGTCGTACAGATCACGCAGTTGCTCAAGCATTAAATCGTAAAGATCTATGATATCCTGTTCTTGATCTTTCATATCGAATATTTTTAATTATATAATTTCTGGTATATTTGTAGTCAATCTGGTCATCTGTACATAATACGTTATATATTTAAAATATTCTGTGGATTTAAAAAAGGGGGAAACGACTGACTGGAAAGTAGGGAGAGCTGACAACAGCATGTAGGGGAATTTGCTATAGATAAAAATTTTTAAACTTTTAAATAAGTGGAAGGTGGAAGGACAATAAGTTTCAACGTGCATGGTTTCTGCGTATCCACATGAAAAATTTATTATGAGCCATTTAAAAGAATATTATTTAAACAACTCAGTCGGAGAAAGGGACCTTCGAACGATGATGGATAATCTACCCCGGCTGGTGATGCTGCTGGATCTCGAGGGGACGATCCTGTACTGGAACGGGGGAGGTGAAAAAGTGTTTGGGTATAAAGCCGGGGAGATTGTAGGCAAGCCGGTATGGCGGCTTTATTCGGGACGGGAATCGGACAATTTTATCGATGAACTTAGTTTTTTAAAAAAAGGAGAGGACCTTTCACTGGAAGTAGAGGGTCGCCATAAAGACGGTTCCCGTATCTGGCTGGATGTAAAGAGGACGATCATTGAGAATAGCCGGGGTGAGCCGGTTATCCTGGGCACTGCCAGTGACATCAGCTTACAGAAAAAAGCGGAATTTGAGCTGACCAAAAGCCAGGCGAGGACAGAAGCGATTCTGGAGGCGGCTACAGAAGGGATCATTACGATTGACAGGGAAGGAATCATTCAGAATTTTAACCAGGCGGCCGAGGAAATGTTTGGCTATCGTTCCGGGGAAGTAGTCGGCAAAAATGTAAGCAAGCTTATGCCGTCGCCCTACCAGGAGGAGCATGATCAGTACCTGGAAAATTATCTGGAGACGGGCGAACGAAAAATTATTGGTATTGGCAGACAAGTAAGAGGCAAACGAAAGGACGGGAGCGTATTTCCCATTGAACTGGCGGTAAGCGAGGTTCAGTTTGGAGATGAAATAATTTTTACCGTATTAATAAAGGACATCAGTAGCCAGCGAAAGCTGGAAAATGAAATCCTCAAGATAGCAGAAGGTGAGCGGCGCCGTATCGGACATGAACTACATGACGGATTGGGACAAATGCTTTCGGGCATTAGCCTGATCAGCAGGAATCTGGCCCGCAAGCTGGAAGCCAACGGACTGCCGGCGGCAGACGAAGTGCTGGAGATTTCAAAGATGATAAGAGAAGCGGATGAACATGCCCGTGAACTGGCGCATGGACTGGCGCATATTGATCTGGAAAATGAAGGACTGCAGGCCGCCCTGAGTCGGCTCTGCGAGCGGAATGAAGAACTTACTGAGATACCGTGTGTATTTGAATGTCCTAACGATATTGAAATTGAGAAGCTGACGGTTGCACTGCATCTGTACCGCATTGCACAGGAAGCCATTAATAATGCGGTGAAACATGGACAGGCTACAAAAGTATTCGTTCGCCTGGAAGCCAATGAAAATAAAAAGAGATTACAGCTCGTGGTCGAAGATAATGGGAAAGGTTTTTCGGCCACAGAAAAGGAAAAACATGCAGGCATGGGCATTAATACGATGAAATACCGGTCCCACATTTTAGGAGGCAAATTGAATATTACTGAAACCCCCGAAGGGTGGACCCGGGTCATCTGCAGCATCCCTTCTGCCGATATCGAAACGTTAAATAAAATTTAATTATCTGTTGTAATTATGGGTAAAAATTCTAAAACAAAAATCATAGTAGTGGACGACCATCCGATGATGCGCAAAGGATTATCCATGACGCTGGATTCGGAACTTGGGTTTGATGTCATAGCACAGATTGAGCGTGCTGAAGAGGTCGTGGAAAAATACGATGAACTTGCTCCTGATCTGGCCGTCATTGATATCTCTCTGCCCGGCATGAGTGGCCTGGAACTGGTAAAGCATCTTGCCGCACAGGATCCCGATCTCAAGATACTAGTCGTATCGCGGCATGAGGAGAATTTATACGCAGAACGGGTATTGCGTGCCGGGGCCAAGGGATACGTTATGAAACAGGAAGCCGGGGATGTTTTGATTAAAGCGGTGAGAAAGATACTCAATGGCCGAATCTACGTTAGTGATACCATCAATGAAAAATTACTGCTGGGCATGGCAAGCGGTCAAAAAGATCTCAATAAATCACCCCTCGATCTTTTAAGCGATCGCGAGCTGGAGGTCTTTGAACTTACCGGCAAGGGGAATAACACCCGGGAAATTGCCGAAAAATTACATCTCGCCGTAAAAACAGTGGAGTCGTACCGGGCCCGGATTAAAACCAAACTAAACCTTGAAAATGCCACGGAGCTCATGATGCATGCCGTGAAATGGGTGGAGACAGAAGGTACAAACCTGGAGTAGTACCGTCATCCCATTTTTTTAGTGTCCTCCGGAAGGAGTTTTGCGAAGCCCGGCGGCCATCCCGGGAGTTTTCGAAGATTCTCATTGTAGAAGCCACAACCGTTATTTGGAGATTCGTTAGCAGGATCAGAATGACACTTTTAATGGTTTTGCAAAGGTCTCGACAAAAGAAATAATGGCCAAGAGAGAAAAAAAGCGCCCTGTCATATTTTGCAATAATACCCGCTGACAAATAAAAATATTCAGGGAGTAACCCTTCGTTTATCGGATGTAGGGGAATCCCCTATCATGACAATTACCGCTTTCCTACACATTTCGATAAGATCATACTGCATACCCGTGTCCCTGTAATTCCTTACTTGTTACTGAGAAATAAGCAGAGTCGGACTTTACGAATAATTGCTTATTGAATTTCAATATAAAAAAAAGGAGTAGTTATGAAAGCAATACAAAAGAAATCTGACCTTTCCCCGATTGAATCTATCCGGCGGGAGATGGATCGTTTTTTCGATGATATCGTACCTTTTTCGCCCAGAATGGGTGGCGACGGAATGCGGATGGAGCTGTGGGCGCCGGACACGGACGTCAGTGAAACGGATGAAGAGTATATCGTAACGGTGGATCTGCCGGGCATCTCCAAAGAAGATGTCGAAGTCAGCTTCAAGGATAACAGGTTAACCATCAGTGGCGAGCGTCAGCACGAGGAAAAAGAAGAGAAGGAAGATTTTCTTCGCAAGGAGCGGTATCACGGAAGTTTTACCCGCTCATTTACGCTGCCCTCAGCAGGCAAGGATGACAAAATAAAAGCTCGATTCAAAGAGGGAGTTTTAAAAGTGAACGTTCCAAAAGTTGAGGTTCAAAAACCAAAAACCGTGCAGATAGACTAACCAACTAACACAGAAATAATAGTGGCCGGCAATAGGGGCAAAAGGCCAGTTGCCGGCCCATTAAATTTAATGAAAGAGGCTATCATGAAAACCAATGTAGGAAGAACAGATACTATCGTACGATTGATACTTGCGATAGTAATATTTTTTCTCGGATTCTATTACCAAAGCTGGTGGGGAGCCGTGGGACTGATTCCGTTAATAACGGGGATCGCCGGAGTATGTCCTTTGTATGCGCTGTTGGGGATATCGACCTCTCAGAAAGCTCAAAAAATATAGATTATTAGCATAAGCATTTAATAATTCGGTCTATCATGAAAAATAAAGTTGCTTTAGTTACAGGTGCAGCTACCGGTATTGGCAGGGAAACAGCTATTGCTTTTGCAAAAAAGGGAGCTAACGTTGTAATCGCTGATATCAATAAAAAACAGCTGGCAGAAACGGAAAAACTGTTAAATGAAGAAGAGGTGGAAATTCTGTCTGTTAAAGCGGATATATCCAATGAGGAGGATATACGCAATATGGTTGAGAAAACAGTCCAAAAATTCGGGCGACTGGATTTTGCCTGCAATAATGCCGGTATTGGCGGGGAATCTGCAACAACCGGAGAATACAGTACGGAAGGATGGGATAAAGTGCTGAATATTAACCTCAGGGGACAATTTATCTGCATGAAATATGAAATTGAGGCTATGCTCGATAACGGGAGTGGCTCAATTGTCAATATTTCCTCCATACTTGGCCATGTTGGCTTTACGGAAGCGCCGGCCTATGTCGCTTCCAAACATGGATTGCTGGGGCTCACCAAAACCGCCGCAATTGAATATGCGTCGCAAGGTATACGTGTTAACGCTGTATGTCCGGGCTTTATAGAAACACCCATGCTGGAGGATGCGGGTATTACCACCGATGAAGAAACCAAACAACATATCATTTCACTTCATCCGGCAGGGAGGTTGGGCAAGCCGCGTGAGGTGGCCGATGCCATCGTGTGGCTGGCTTCCGATGAAGCTTCTTTTGTTACTGGTCACCCGTTGTTGGTAGACGGTGGTTACGTGGCACGATAAATACAGAACGATACAACCCATAGTACTTCTTGAAGCTTTAAAAAAATATGCAACCGGTGCATTCATTTATTTCAATTAAGTTATGAATATGCAATCACCCCCCTATATAATTTGGTTTGAAGAGGTCGGAATAGACGATGTTGGCCTTGTTGGGGGGAAAAATGCTTCTCTTGGTGAAATGATCAAACACCTGGAACCGCTGGGAGTCCAAGTTCCCAACGGCTTTGCGACCACCGCGGGAGCCTATTGGGCTTTTATGGAAGAAAACAGCCTGGAAGCCCCCGTCGAGGAAGAGATAAGCAGGTTTCAGAAGGGGGATATATCGCTGGAAGAGGCCGGCCGTTCAATCCGGCAGATGATCAATAAGGGGGTCTTCCCGATTCCACTGGCAAAGAAAATAAGATCGGCCTATTCGGAGTTATCCGAGCAATACGAAACCGGGGACGTAGATGTGGCTGTCCGAAGCAGTGCAACCGCTGAGGACCTCCCCGATGCCAGCTTTGCGGGACAACAGGAAACGTATCTGAACATCCGCGGGGGAGATGAACTGGTGGGAATCTGTAAGAAGTGTTTTGCCTCCCTATTTACCGATCGTGCAATCTCTTATCGCGAGGAAAAGGGATTTGATCACATGAAGGTGGCACTTTCCATCGGAATCCAGAAAATGATCAGAGCAGACCGGGCTTGTTCCGGGGTCATCTTTACGGTGGATACGGAGTCGGGATTTCCCAATGTGGTGCTTATCAACGGTTCGTGGGGACTCGGGGAAAATATTGTGCAGGGTACGGTGAACCCTGATCAGTTTTTTGTCTTCAAGCCATTCTTGAGTGATGAGGAGAAGCGTCCCATTATCGAAAAAATAAGAGGTAGCAAAGAGCTTAAAATGGTGTATGCCTCCGACGACGGGGAAAACAAAACGAAAAATTTGCCTACTTCAATTAAGGAGCGGCAGTCGTTCGTGCTTGAGGATGAAGAGATACTCCAGCTGGCCCGCTGGGCAGCCGATATTGAAAAGCATTACGGGAAACCGATGGATATCGAGTGGGTAAAAGAAGACTCCACCGATGAGCTTTATATCGTGCAGGCCCGTCCCGAGACGGTTCACTCACAGCAGGTAGGTGGAAGTTTTAAAACCTATAGCCTGCACGAAGATGGAGCGTTGGTGCTGATCAGGGGATTAAGCATCGGAAACAATATCGTTCACGGCATTATAAAGCATGTGCATGACATTACCGATCTTACCGATTTGCAGCCCGATCATATACTGGTGACCGAAATGACGGAACCCGACTGGGTGCCCTTCCTGAAAAACGTAGCCGGTATTATTACAGACTTCGGGGGACGAACGTGTCACGCGGCCATTGTCAGCCGCGAGCTGGGTATATCGGCTGTGGTGGGTACCGGTGAGGGCACAAAAGTGCTTGAAGAGGGACAAGAGGTAACGCTTTCGAGCGGAGAGGGAGAGGAGGGAAAGATCTATGAGGGAAAGATTGAATTTGACGTCAATGAGGTTGATCTGGACAACCTTCCCGAGCCCAGGACGGATATCATGTTAAATCTGGCCACCCCTGAGTCTGCCTTTAAATGGTGGCGGCTTCCGGTCCGGGGGGTGGGACTGGCTCGCATGGAATTTATTATCAGCCAGCATATTCGCATTCATCCGATGGCACTGGCCCATCCCGGGCGCGTGAATAATGAGGATGAATTTGCCAAAATCAGGAAACTGACCAAGGGATATAGTGACCTTGAGCAGTATTTTGTAGATAAGCTGTCCAGCGGCATTGCCAAAATAGCCGCCTCACAACACCCGGATCCAGTCATCGTTCGTACCAGTGATTTCAAGACGAATGAGTACGCCGATCTGATCGGCGGCAACGAATTCGAACCGGATGAACAGAACCCGATGCTGGGATGGCGGGGCGCCTCGCGCTATTACAGCGATGGATACCGGGATGGATTTGCCCTGGAGTGCCGGGCCCTCAAGAAGGTCCGGGCAGAAATCGGCCTTGATAATGTAATCGTTATGATTCCCTTTTGCCGGACACTGACGGAGGCGCGAAAGGTGTTGGAGCAGATGGAGACCTTCGGTTTGCGCCGCGGTGAAAATGACCTGAAGATCTATATGATGTGCGAAATTCCGAGCAACTATATTCTGACGGAAGAATATGCAGAACTGTTTGACGGCTTTTCCATCGGATCCAACGACCTTACGCAGCTTATCCTGGGGGTGGATCGGGACTCCGCGGATCTGGCTTACCTGTTTGATGAGAATGATCCGGCTGTTAAAAAAGCGATCCGCGAGGTAATAAGCCGCGGCCACCAGGCGGGAATAAGGATCGGTTTCTGTGGACAGGCTCCCAGTGATGATACCGATTACGCGGCTTTTCTGGTGGAGTGCGGCATCGACTCCATATCACTGAACCCGGACAGTGTCGTAAATGTAATCAAAAAAGTATGTCAGGCCGAACAAAAACCCACCACTTGAGTTTTCTCTATGACGTCCACTGATAACATAACAAAAGAGTATCAGTATCATAGAAGTAGCGATTCAAGTACCACTGAACCGTCTCGTTACACCGGCCGGGTGCGTTCGGTACGCGGCAGTGTTATTGACGTTGTATTTGAACATGATCTACCTGAACTGCAAACCCGGCTTGTTATTGAATCGGATCCACCAGTTATAGCCGAAGTGTCTACCCATATCAATGATCGAACGGTGCGGGCTTTGGCGCTGAATTCCACCCAGGGATTGAGCCGCGGAACGGAGGTTGTAAATTCCGGATCTCCACTGGCGGTCCCGGTGGGGGATGCCCTATTGGGACGTGTTGTTAATGTTTTCGGGGAACCGATAGACCAGCGGGGAGCGGTGGATCAGGAGACGATGCGCAGTATCTTCCAGCCGAAGGTTTCCTTATCGGAACAGGAAACCGGCCAGGAGGTATTGACGACCGGCATCAAGGCGATGGATTTGCTCTCCCCGCTTGAGCGAGGGGGGAAAGCGGGACTTTTTGGTGGCGCCGGGGTGGGGAAAACGGTGCTCATTATGGAGATGATCCGTAACATGGTGGCCCGTCACGAGGGCATCAGTCTTTTTTGTGGGATCGGTGAGCGTTGCCGGGAAGCAGAAGAACTGTACCGGGAAATCCGGGAAGCGGGCGTCCTCGAAAACACGACGATGGTGTTCGGGCAGATGAACGAACCGCCGGGGGCTCGATTTCGCGTGGGACAAACGGCGCTTACCATTGCCGAATACTTCCGGGATGTACGTCGGCGCGATGTACTGCTGCTGATCGATAATATTTTTCGCTTTGTCCAGGCCGGGTCGGAAGTATCCGCCCTGATGGGGAAGGTTAATTCTCGTCTCGGTTATCAACCCACCCTGGGGAGCGACCTGGCCGACCTGCAGGAGCGTATCTGTAATACAAAGAATGGCGCCATAACATCGATACAGGCGGTGTATGTACCCGCTGATGATTTTACCGATCCGGCCGTCACTCATACCTTCTCTCACCTGTCCTCATTTATTGTACTTTCGCGGGAGCGAGCGGGACAGGGGCTGTACCCGGCGATTGATTTGCTGAAGTCGGGCTCGAAAATGCTGTCTCGCCACATTGTCGGTGACCGTCATTACCGGGTGGCGCAGCAGGTGAAGGAGACGCTGGCCCAATACGAAGAACTAAAGGATATTATCTCCATGCTCGGTATGGAGGAGCTATCGGCCGAAGACCGGCAGACGGTGGGCCGCGCCCGGCGCCTGGAGCGTTTTTTTACGCAGCCGTTTTATGTTACGGAACAGTTTACGGGTATAGGAGGAAAAAATGTAAGCATTGAAGAGGCCATCAGAGGCTGTGAGCGTATTCTGGATGGCGAATTCGACGACGTACCTGAAAAAGAGTTGTTTATGATAGGTACGATTGATGAGGTAGACAAATGACAGAATATACAAACATGCAACTCAAGGTGATGGAACCGGAGCGCGTGCTGATTGACCGCGAAGCTAACAAAATTATAGCGGAGGGAACGAACGGTTCGTTCTGTCTCAAGCCGCGGCATGTTGATTTTGTGTCCTCGCTGAAGACCGGCATCCTGATGTACGAATCAGGCGGTGAGGAGTATTACATAGCGGTGGACGAAGGAATTTTGGTTAAGGTCGGTGAACGGGTACTCGTTTCGGTTCTCAATGGAATAATGGGCCGTGATCTTTCAAAACTGGAACAGGCCGTTCGGGAACGATTTGAGAAAACCGAAGCAATGAACAAGGCAGCAGGTATTGCTCAAAAAAGTATGGAAGCGGATCTCCTTCTGCACTTTCTGGAACTCGAGGAAACCTGATAAACAGGGTAGGTATGGCTGAAGAATCAGAGAACAAGAATACGTTCGCCGATACGGTTCGCAAAAAATCAGCGCGCAAGATTCGTTCTCGTGAAGAGGGGGATAAAGGGTTGTGGTATGGATTGGGAATGTTCGGCTTGGTGGGCTGGTCGGTGTCGATACCCACCATCTTATTCCTGTTGCTGGGTATATGGATCGACAGCACCTACAAGAGTACGTATTCATGGACGCTCATGATGCTGATTGTAGGAATTTTTATTGGATGTATGAACGCCTGGTACTGGGTCAAAAAAGAATCAAAAGGAGAATGATATGACGTATCTGCAAATACTTTTTTATGTGACCGCGGCCGGGGGCGGGGTCGTACTCGGGCTGATTTATTTTGGGGGACTCTGGATCACGATTAATAAAGTAAGCGACGTGCGACGACCGTACCTGCTTTTGACGGCTAGTTTTCTATTGCGAACAGCCTTGGTACTGGCGGGCTTCTACCTGCTGCTGCTCTACAACTGGATATACCTGGTGTTGGCCATGATTACCTTTATTGTTACCCGTCACCTGGTAATTCGGCGCAAAGGCAAATCTCCTGATCAATTAATCTACGGCTGATACCATGGAAATTGACATCGATCAAATTATCTACTGGGAATGGGGCTTCCTGAAGCTGAATGCCACCCTTCTGTTTTCGTGGATGGTGATGCTGTTTATGGTGGGGATATCGATGGTGATTACCCGCAATCTAACTTCCAAGACGGGCATGTCGCGCGGACAGGCCCTGCTGGAGTCGCTGGTGGTCCTTATTGAAGATCAGATCGAGGAGGCTACCGGCGAAAAAGCGGAGAAATATCTTCCATTCATCAGTACGCTCTTTCTGTTTATTGTGGTTTCCAATACGATCAGCGTTATTCCGGGCTTTCACGCCCCGACCGCTTCTCTGTCCACCACAGCGGCTTTGGCCCTGTGTGTTTTTGTGGCGGTGCCTGTGTTTGGTATTACCACGGCAGGACTCAAAAACTATTTACGCTATTATATAGAGCCTACGCCCCTGATGCTTCCGTTCAATATTATCGGGGAGCTCTCGCGTACGCTCGCCCTGGCTATCCGGCTGTTCGGCAACATCATGAGCGGGAGTCTCATCGTAGCCATATTGCTTAGTCTGACGCCCCTCTTTTTCCCGGTTGTCATGCAGGCCTTTGGACTGCTGATCGGGGTCATACAAGCGTATGTATTTGCCATTTTAGCACTGGTCTATGTGGCCTCGGCCGGACGGATTCGTAAACATAAGAATCAGTCTGAATCCAATAATAACTACTCCAACCATCAAACAACCTGACATCATGGAAAGTATAAGCATCATCGGAATGGTCTCTATCATTACGGCCGGCCTTACGATAGCCGTAGGCTCTATCGCACCCGCCCTGGGAGAAGGGCGCGCGCTGGCGCAGGCCCTGCTGGCTATAGCACAACAGCCGGATGAAAGTCCGACCATAACACGCACCCTGTTTGTGGGACTGGCAATGATCGAGTCGACAGCCATATACTGTTTTGTCGTTGCCCTCATTATCATGTTCGCCAATCCCTTCTGGGATTTCGTAGCCGGAGGATAACGTGCAAATCGACTGGTTCACATTTTCCGCCCAGATTATAAATTTCCTGATCCTGCTGTGGCTCCTGCGGAAATTTCTGTACGGTCCGCTGCTCAATGTCATGAAAGACCGGGAGGAAAAGATCTCATCCCGGCTGGAGGAGGCGCGCAGTAAGCTCGAGGAAGCGGAGCACAGGTTACAGGAGTACCAAAAAAAGTTGGACGAGCTGGAGAAACAGCAATCCACCTGGCTCGATGAGGCCAAGGAAGAAGCTGAATCCTTTAAGCTGGAACTCATGCAGGAAGCCCGGAACGAAGTGGAGAAGGTCCGCAGTAAATGGATGAAGGCGGTGGAGAGGGAAAAAAGGGTGTTCCTGGAGGAACTCGAGGAGC
>NZ_JBEPWZ010000013.1:0-28710 GCF_041642155.1 Fodinibius sp. | reverse complement strand
GCTGCGGAAGCTGAAAAAAACGCGCGAGAAAACATTGCTTTGCTCAAGAAGGAAAAAGAGTATATATCTGGGATGATCCGCATAGATCCGATTCGGGTCGATGAAACTCTGGAACTGATCGACCGGCTCATTGCCAACGGCCCCTGCGTAGGAATCAAGACAGGGAGACCGCTCGAAGAAGATGTTACTGTTGCACATCCCAACTACGATCCCATCATCCGGCGGCTTGCCGAGCTCGAAGCCGTTATCTACATCCATTCTGGCTTTATGGTCGGTGGGGAGCCCAGAACCTATTATGGAGGGACTAGAGTGGGAGAGGCTCATCCTGGGCATATAGCTGAGCTCGCGTCCCGGTTTCCCGATGTGCCTCTTATCTGTGGCCACCAGGGAACCGACTGGGAACTCGGGGTGCGGGCCATTCGGCCGCATAAAAATGTACTCATGGAGTTCAGTGGTATGGATCCAGCATCGGGCGCCGTCGATTTTGCGGTCAAAGAACTCGGTGCTGACAGGCTTGTATGGGGCTGCCACGCACCCACCAGGAGCTTCGCGAATGAGCTGTCTAATGTCTATGACAGCGATATGAGCAGATCGCAGCGTAAAATGATTTTTGGAGGTAATCTACGCCGAATATCCGCCTCTATTCACCGCCGTAAGGGAATTCCTGTAGACATTTAAAAATCTCCAAGGTGCCTTATGCCAGGGGAGTCAGCACCAGGAGCCACGCTTTTTACCAATTATCAAGACAATGGGAGGGGATGCCATACCCAGCCTAAGGTATTCTGAATCCTGATAGATTTTTATAACTTTAAAGTTTATCATAAGAAGATCTAAACGCTCTGCCGGAAGTCATCTGGGGGAATATGAAAAATGGAGTAAAGGTATGGATCATTAATATTAAGGGAGGGGATCGAAAAGCATTTGAAAAACTTTTTCTCCGGTTTTATGAACCTCTGTGCCAGTTTTCCTGGCAGTTTACGCATTCCCGGCATATTTCTGAAGAGTTGGTTCAGGAAGTGTTTATGGCGGTATGGAAGTCGAGAAAAACGCTCGATCCGCAAAAAGACATTAAATCCTATTTGTATCAGTCCGTTAGAAATAAAGCCCTGAATTATATTGAACATGAGCAGCTTGCGGAAGAATATAATAGGGAAATTGAATGGTTATCGCCCGCTCCGGTTACCCAGAAGCATCATTATGGAGAAAAATCACAGTTTGAGAAAGCTGCAAAAAAAGCAATTGAACATCTTCCGGACCGGGCACGTCAAATATATAAGTTAAGCCGGAAAGATGGACTGACCTACCGTGAGATAGCAGATGTCATGGATATATCGGTTAAAACCGTGGAATCCCAGATGAGCAGAGCTCTTAAAATCTTACGCAATTCCCTTTCGCAATACCTGTAGAAGTGGCTTTGAAAAACTGTCCGTCCCGGGAAGGCGGACTGCAGTCGGACAAGCTGAGGTCCTCATCAGATGGCGATGCTATTCATTCGATGAGTTTTTCAAAAGGTTTTCTTATTGCGATACTTTCGGACAATTTTCATACATTTATCAGGAGGAGATCGAATATTTTCCCTTTTTTTTTGAGAAAAATAAAAAAAATTACAGGGTACCTCTTTTTTCAGTTGTATTTACAACAGCAGGAACATCATAAACTGAGATTAGAAGTCCCCGGTAATAAATGAGTTGGACATTACTGCATAAATATTTGACGGGAGAATGTACTCCCGCAGAAAAAGAAAAGGTGGAACTTTGGTTACATTCCGATCAACGAAATCGGGAGTTTTATGATTCCCTTGTCAAAATATGGAGCGTTGAACCCGACGATAATATTAAGATTGACGCCAAAGATGCCTGGAACTCCTTCAAGGAGAAGATTTCAGAGGAAGAGGAAGAGAAAGAGGAGTACGCATCTCAAAAAACGTTCACAAGCTTTCATTCCATTCAACCTGAAACGCCCCGGCGGAAAGGCTACAGCCGCCCGGTCGCCGGTTCCATTGCCGCTGCCACAATCTTTCTGGCCGGAGTGCTGTTGTATCTTTTCCTGCCGGACTTCGGGTCGGCCGATAAAGAACTTGCTCAAAAAGAAACTCAGATCCAGGAAATTTCAACTGAATTGGGACAGCGTACCTCATTTCGATTATCCGATGGAACGCACGTCTATTTGAATGCCGACAGTCGCGTTCAAGTCTCATCGGCTTTTGGAGACAGCATACGCAGCATTCAGCTGCAGGGTGAAGCCTATTTCGATGTGGCGCGAGATGAGAATAGTCCATTTGTCGTCTATTCCGGCCATTCTTCTACCAGAGTTTTAGGGACGAGATTCGGAGTTAAGGCCTATCCTCAGGATGAGCGGGTACAGGTTGTTGTGGAAGAGGGAAAAGTGGCCGTAAACTCGTCTGACAAACCTGCTGCCGGGGATCTTTATTTGACCGAAAACCAGGTGGGGTTTCTGGATTCCGACGGAAAATCGCAAATAACCAGGATAAATGGAGTTTCAGCTTACCTGGCATGGAAGGATGGCCGGATGGTCTTCGAATCCACTTCTTTTGAAAGCGTCATACCTCAATTGGAGCGATGGTATAATATTGACATTGAAGCGGATTCCTCTCTTTTTTCCCAGCAGGTGACCGCCTCATTTAGTGACGAACCCATGCTGGAGGTGTTGAATATCCTCGCGCTTTCTCTCGATGCAGAATTTCAAAGAGACGGCCGGCATATCAATTTTCATTTAACAAATCATAAACAGGTAAACTAATAATTAATGGGGGTTTTATGATAAAACGAAACCAACTCAGGATTTACAGGAGCGGGATGGGAATAATATGTTTTGTTACAGTATTTCTGTTCACAATACATTCGTCGGAAGCACAAGATACAACAACCGGTAATGACGGAAGTCTTTTTACCAAGGCTTCAGTTTTACCCGGTATTGATTTAAACTACAGTCGTGTGACTCCTACGTCTCTCAATAAAATGATTTCGCTGGAATTTGAAGATGTATCAATCAAGGCTGCTCTTGAGGATATTGTCAAGAGAGCGGGGTTTCAGCTTTCATACAGTGACCAGCAGGTTCCTTTAGCAAAGCGCATAACCGTTGATTTGCAAAATGTGACGATAAATAAAGCACTGTGGAAAATTTTGGAAGGGACGGGCTTGCGCTTCGCCTTATCGCCGAATAATCATCTGGTTTTAACAAAGCAAGAGGATTCTACAGAAGAGGTCGCCCAGGAAGTTATATCTGGAATCGTCACGGATGCCCAGACGGGAGAAACCCTGCCGGGCGTGAATATTTTAATCAAGGGAACTGCGACAGGAACTTCTACTAATAATGAGGGACAGTTTGAATTTGATGTTCCCTCTTTACAGGACACTCTTGTTTTCTCATTTATCGGGTACCAAACTCTGGAAGTACCGATCAACGGGCGGACTGAATTCGATGTAGCTCTACAGTCTCAAGCTGTATCTGGGGAGGAATTGGTTGTCACCGGTTATGGAGTTCAGAGGAAATCCGATGTCACGGGTTCCATTGGAATGGTTTCAAGTGAGGCGTTGGAAAAACAGCCCTCCTTCAATGCCCTGCAGAGTTTAAGAGGTAAAGTAGCGGGGGTTAACATTTTCACTAATTCCGGTGCTCCTACCGGAAGTAACAGGGTAGTAATCAGGGGATCGGGGTCTATAAATGCAGATACGGACCCGTTATATGTTGTTGATGGAGTCGCTATGCAAGATGGTATCGAATTTATGAATCCCAACGACATAGAAAGTATTGAAGTGTTGAAGGATGCTTCGGCTACAGCCATTTACGGTTCGAGAGGAGCCAATGGGGTTATTCTAATTACTACGAAACGGGGTGATTCTGCCGGGGAAGATGTTACGGTAAGTTACGACGGCTCTTTTAGTTTTGGTGAGATGCGGGGCCGCATGGATGCCATGAATGCCGAAGAGTTTATGGAAGTTCAGCGGACCGGTTATGAAAATGCACCCCTGTTTGATGATTATGCACCGGGGGAAGAGCCGACTTTAGATCTTTCTCCCGATATGGGAACGCTGTTTGATGATCAGGGCAATCCTATTTACGATACCGACTGGCAGGATGCTGTCACGCGAATGGCCCTTTCACACGACCACCAGATAGGAATACAATCGGGAGGTGAGAAATCATCCTTCGGTGGATTTTTAAATTATACCAATAACGAAGGGATCATTCTTAATTCATGGATGAAGCGCGCCAGCGCTAAAATTGTTTATGATGCCGATCCCACCGAATGGTTATCCATAGGGACGAACCTGACGGTCAATAAAACGTGGGAAAACAATATTGAGGAAGGGGGCGGTGGTCAGGAGATTCGACGTACTATGATTGAGTTTGCTCCCATACTGCCGGTCAGATGGGAGGATGGTTCCTTTACGCACTTTAACGACGTGCAGAGCCTCACCCTTGAAGGACAGCCCAATCCGGTCCATCGGGCCCTGGAAGAGGACCGGTTGCGAGATCGGATTCAACTGTTCGGTAATACCTACGCTGAATTTCAGATTACAGAAAATCTGGAATTCCGCACGCAATTTGGTATAGATAATACCAATTTCGAACTCCGCAACTACCAGCCGACTGACCTGGAATCGCCATCCACATCCGTAGGGAACGCCACTATACAGAACAGTGAAACTACCTACTGGCAGAATGAAAATTATCTTACCTATATCATTGATAGCGGCAGTCACAGTCTTAACGCGGTACTGGGAGCCAGCTGGCAGGGAACGGATTACAGAGCCAATTCTTCAAGTGTGCGGGAGTTTCCCAACGACTTGTATCGGACCAATAACATTGATGCGGCCACCGATATTAATAGCATTCCAGCCTCTAATGCATGGGACTGGACGATGAATTCCTATTTTGCCCGTGGAAGTTATACCTATAATGAAACGTATAGCGCAACTTTTACGAGTAGATTGGACGGATCCTCCCGGTTTGGCGAAAACAATAAGTACGGGTTTTTTCCATCATTGGGACTGGGTTGGACGGCTTCAAATGAAGATTTTATGTCCAATATAGAATTTATCGATTATTTGAAATTTAGAGGTTCCTTGGGCAAAACCGGTAATACAGAAATCGGGGTTTACCAGTCCTTATCGACCATAAGTTCGGGGACGGCCTTAATCGGGGGGGCGCGTCGAACTTCCAGTAGTTTACAGAGATTATCGAACCCGGACCTGGAGTGGGAAAAAACTACCCAGTACAATGTCGGAGTGGAGCTTGACATGTTCAACCAGATAGTTTCGTTAGAAGCCGATTACTACTATAAATTGACGGATGATCTGTTGCTTGACCGTCCGATTCCTGCTACCACCGGCTTTGATGTGGTTATGGACAATGTGGGATCTGTCTCGAACCGCGGGGTGGATTTTATGATGACGACTAATAATATTCAGTCATCAGATTTTTTCTGGTCCACTACTCTCAATTTTAACTATAATATAAACAGGGTAGAAAGTCTGGGCGCCGAGGATGAAGATATTTTCCCGGGTCCCAACTGGGTATCCGGAAGCCAGACGATACTCAGAGTGGGAGAGCCGATAGGCACCTTCTATGGGTTCGAAAGATATGGCACCTGGAATACGGACGAAGCGCAGGAGGCTGCTGCCGAAGGTCGAATACCGGGAGAGGCCAAACGATCCGAAGATCGGCAAATTATCGGCCATGGCATGCCCGACTGGACCGGGAGTTTTTCCAACCAGTTTAGTTTCGGAAACTTTGATGTTACGGCTGATCTGCAGTTTGTCTATGGAAGTGAAATCATGCAGCAGTTTTTACATACCGCCGAAGACAGGCAGGCGCTTACGAATGGAATCAGCACCCAGCTGCATGATGCATGGACCGTAGACCATCAGGACACGCCCATTCAGCGAATCAGGCATCAGCCCCTATCCGGACAAAATACCCAGGCCGACAGTCACTGGATCGTCGACGGTTCTTATATAAGGGGGAATCTTTTCTCGGTAGGTTATACGCTCAACCAGAATATGGTTTCCCGGCTTGGAGTGCAGCAAATGAGGATCACGGCAAGCCTGGAAAATGCATTCGTGATTCATCATCCCGATTTCAAGGGGCACGACCCCGAGGGGACGTCATGGCAGGGGAACCCTAATACACAGAACATTTTCTTTTACCAGTATCCCAAGCCCCGAACAGTCACCCTTGGAGTAAACTTCAGATTTTAAACAACCAATTTTAACATATATCCGAATACTATGAAGAAGTTAGTGTTTATTCTTGTATTATCTTTTTGGGCATTCAGCTCGTGCGATAATTTCCTGGCGGAAACGCCTAAGGATGAAATTTCTGTGGACCAGTTACTGAATACGCCGGAAGGAGCCCGGGGATTGGTAAATGGGCTGTACCGTGACGGTCAGGGTGCCGGCTTCTACGATTCCGGGGGTTTTGGCGGGGCCGATGTTATGATGGGTGGATATATGTCCGGCTATTTCGATAACGAAGGGAAAGGCGAACGCATACAGGGTCAGGTCGCCCAGGATCTCCAGGTAGGCCCCGAAGTGTTAAACCAATTCTTTGATGGGTGGTGGTCGGGCCACTATGAAGTGATATCCAGGGCGAATACAGCCTTGAAGTACATCCCCGATATGGCGGGACTATCTGACGACGAAAAGAATCAATTACTGGCAGAAGCCCGTTTTTTTAGAGCCCTTAATTATTTCTCATTAGTTAAATTCTTTGGTGATGTACCGTTAATAACGGAACCGGTAGAAAGTCTAGAGAACATAGAAGTGGAACGTACCAGTTCTGAAACGGTATATGATCAGGTTATAGCGGACCTGGAATGGGCACTGAATCAGGGATCATTAGTCGAGGGTGCTTTTTCAATGAACGGCTACAGGATAACGGAGGCCGCCGCATCTACTCTCCTGGCTGATGTTTATCTCCAAATGGCCGGTTATCCTCTTCAGCAAACGGCTAATTATGCAAGTGCTGCGGATGCTGCCAGAACCGTTATTCAGTCTGGATCGCATGAATTGATACAACACGGAGAATCCGTCGGGGAGAGCGCTTATAATAAAATGCGTACCTCTGATACGGACCGGGAGTATATTTATGGAATAGAATATGAATCGGAGATCGCTCCCAGCCAGTATCCCCGTATCACGGTTCCGGGCGTTGTACGACCGGAAGGTATTAACTATGGGCGTACCTTGAATGCCTATCGGCCTATTGAAGAATTTACCTGGTTTTATAATCCGGATGAGGATCTTCGAATACAGAACCAGCAGTTGTTTTATAATTCATTTGAACGCGGTGGACAACAATATCAATTTGGAGAATGGGCTCCCTACCTGTGGTTCGAGGAAGAAGCTATCTTTGAGACGGGCAGAGGGGGACGTGATATAAGAGTGTATCGCTATGCTGACGTGTTGTTAATTGCGGCCGAAGCGATCGCCCGTTCCGAGGGCGTAACGAACGAGGCCGTTTCTTACCTTACGGATGTCAGAAGCAGGGCCTACTGGCAAACGGACAGAAATGAAATTGAAGCTTCCTTGAGCGGGCTTTCTGAACAGGAATTCGTTGAGGAAGTTTGGAAGGAACGACTTCGTGAATTGGCCCTGAACTTTAAGATCTGGTCGGATATTCAGCGAACCCGGCAGTACCCCGTACCATCAGAAAGTAATCCGGGTGAGATCACCTTTGTTGATGTGGTTGGTCAATCCAATAACTGGGGACAAACATATGAAGAACATCATCTGTTGTATCCGCTTCCCGATGATGAAATCCAGACCAACCCTGCACTTGAGCAAAATCCCGGTTATTAACCCGAGTTATAAATGTTAAAGGCTGTTTTGCAAAATCAGCCAGTGAGCTGAATGTGCTGGTTGTGGGGGGCATAAGGATTTCCGTGCTTATCTTTATCCGTTTGCCCAAAGAGCTCAGGCGGGTTAAGAGATTCTGAATAGTTCGGGAACACTGAAGTAGAAGTCGGTATGATTGATGCTCCTTAGTGAAAGAGCTTGTTCTACAGCGGCACATGTCGGAACGGAAGTGCTTTTTTTGCGGGACATGTTAAATAAAGCGATGGACAGTGAGGGCTGAAGGAACTTTTATTGAAATTACAGACCAACATGCCCTACTTTCTTGTTGTTGGATTTGCATCTCGAATATATTTCATTTAGAATGCAGCATTCTATTTTATGATATGAATAGAAATGATATGATTAGAAAGCCCATGTAGTTGCTATTTACACACCAGTAGTTTTAGAAAGCTTTGAAAAACCAGTCCCGAAGCATCGGGAAATATCAAAGCCTGAGCGCATTCGAAACCACAGCAAATAAGGCATATGTGAGTGTGCGAAAATGAAGCAATTGGCCAAAAGAACAGTTTTGCAAAGCCTTCTTTTAATTTGAGATATAGATATAACGTATAAAACTTTACAGAGTACCATTTATGCAAATTAAAGAAAGTCCCGAAGAATATGATGTTTGTATTGTAGGTTCCGGAGCTGGCGGCGGAATGGCCGCGCATGAACTTACCAAGGCGGGGGCAAATGTCATTATGCTGGAAGCCGGGGGATGGTTCGATTCGGAAGATTTCGCCATGTTCACCTGGCCCTATGAGTCGCCCCGCCGCGGGGCCAGCACCCGCCTGCAGCCCTTCGGTGAATTTGATGCCTGCTTTGGCGGCTGGGATATTGAAGGTGAGCCTTATACCCAAAAGAACGGCAGTAATTTTGACTGGTTTCGCGGCCGGATGCTGGGAGGGCGTACGAATCACTGGGGACGTATTTCGCTGCGCTTTGGTCCGGATGATTTTAATGGGAAGAGTATTGACGGGCACGGTGATGATTGGCCCATTAACTATGAGGACATAAAACCCTATTATGACCGGATAGATCGGCTTATTGGGCTTTTTGGAACGAAGGAAGGTATTCCGAATGCTCCCGGCGGGATTTATATGGATCCCCCTGAGCCCCGTTGTTATGAATATTTGATTAAGGATGCCTGTGATGACATGGGTATTCCCTGTATTCCATCCCGTTTGTCGATTATCACGGAGTCTCATAATGATCGTGCGGCCTGCCATTATTGCGGACAATGTAATCGCAGCTGTTCCACGCATTCTAACTTTTCGTCGCCTTCCGTATTGCTTCCGCCGGCACTGGAAACAGGAAATCTGGAAATTAAGACCGGTGCTATGGTTCGTGAAGTGACGTACAGCGATGGGAGGGCAACGGGGGTTTCGTACGTTAATAAAGAAGACCAGCAAGAATATAAAGTGAAGGCCAGGATTGTAATATTAGCGGCCAGTGCCTGCGAATCCGCCCGGTTGCTTTTGAATTCAACGTCTGCTGATTTTCCCAATGGGCTTGCCAATTCGAGCGGGGTGGTCGGGAAATACCTTAATGATTCAACCGGAACATCGGTGATGGGGCTTATTCCGGACCTGATGAATTCGCCTGCGCATAATGAGGACGGTACCGGCGGGATGCATTTATACATCCCCTGGTGGGAAGACAACAGCAACTTGGACTTCGCCCGGGGCTATCATGTTGAACTGTGGGGCGGACGCGGGATGCCAAGCTATGGATTTATGGGGGGTATCCAGAACTACACCGATATTTATGATGATCGCCCCAAAGGGGGTGGTGGCTATGGAAAACAATTAAAAGAAGATTACCGTCGCTACTATGGTTCCATGGTTGGCTTTTCAGGCCGGGGAGAGGCTATTTCGTATGAGGATAATTACTGCGAAATAGATCCCAATGTTGTAGATGAATGGGGCATTCCGGTATTGCGATTCAATTATGAGTGGAGTGACCAGGAGTATAACCAGGTAAAACACATGCAGGAAACGTTTCACAGTATCATTGAAGAGATGGGCGGCACGCCGCTGTGGGACATTCCTCCCAGGGAAGAAGGGTATGGTATTACCAATCCGGGTGAAATTATCCATGAGTGCGGCACTACCCGAATGGGAGATGATCCCGATACATCAGTACTCAACAAGTATTGTCAGGCACACGACGTTCCCAACCTGTTTGTTGCTGACGGGGGACCGTTTGTATCTATGGCGCACAAAAATATCACATGGACTATTTTGGCCCTGTCGATGAGAACGTCGGAGTATATTGCCGATCAAATGAATAAAGGAAATATATAATTATAGCCGTGAGTCATGTGCCTTGAGAAGTTAGGAGCACTTGATGATCCTCCAGGTTTCCGATACTTACTCGTGACTTGCGGCTTATGACTAAAGACTACTAACACTATGGACAGAAGAGATGCGATAAAAACGTTGTCCCTGGGAACGCTGGCAGCCAGTTTTGCGATGACCGGCTGCGAGCAGGCGCCCGAAGAGGCTGCAAAACAACACAAGTTTTGGAAGCATGTAACAGAAGAAGACCTTGAGAAATGGGAAACCCAGTTCTTTACCGATCATGAATTTGAAACGGTGCGCCAGCTGGCCAATATGGTCATTCCAGCCGATGAACGTTCCGGCAATGCCGAAGATGCCGGCGTGCCGGAGTTTATCGATTTCATGATGCTGGATCGTCCCGCAAACCAGACGCCCATCCGTGGCGGACTAAGCTGGCTGGATGTACAGTGCCAGAAACGATTCGACAGGAAATTTATAGACTGCACCGAGGAAGAGAAAACCGAAATGCTCGACGAGATTGCGTACCCGGATGCGGCGAAACCCGAAATGCAGCCGGGTGTTACCTTTTTTAACCGGTTCAGAGACCTGGTTGCCTCGGGTTTTTGGTCGAGTAAAATCGGAATTGAAGATATCGGCTATATGGGCAACCAGCCCTACGACTGGCAGGGCTGTTCTCATGAAGCCCTCGAACATCTGGGACTGGATGACAAAAAAAGAAATACCGCCTGATTTTTTTTACCTTACCTGTACAGATGGGCCAAAGATTTAAGAAATATGTTTGCTGGTTAACATGAAATAGGCGCATATTTATTGTTCAGGAGCCCGAAGTCACTTAGAGGAAAAACGCCGGTAGGGTCCCAGTACTTGTGTACTTCTTTTTTTGGGGGAAGATAATCATCAACCTGTTATAACTAACCTTATACATAAATGAATGCTATGAAATTTTTATCCGTGTTAAGTTTATCACTGGCATTGCTTGTCACAAGCAGTTGCACGAGTCAGGCCCAGCACAACGAGTTGTCAGAAGAAGAGAAAAACGAGGGCTGGACCTTGCTGTTTGATGGAGAAACGACCGATCACTGGCGGGGCTATAACAAGGAAGCCTTTCCCGAACAGGGATGGACGGTTGAAGATGGCAGGTTAGTGGTATTATCGGATGGTGGGGGAGGAGATATCATTACTCAGCAAAAATATGGGGACTTTGAGCTGAAGCTGGAATGGAAGGCGGACAAAGGGGCGAACGGGGGCATTTTCTACCGTGCTATGGAGCAGCCAACCCAGCCTATCTATTGGTCGGCCCCGGAGGTACAGATCCTGGACAACGAAAATCACCCCGATGCCGAGCAGGGAGAAAACGGCAATCGCAAGGCGGGTTCGTTATATGATCTCATACCGGCGCAGCCACAAAACACAAACCCTTTTGGCCAGTGGAATTCCGTGAAAATTGTAGCGGACGGCTCGAGTATTGAGCACTGGCAAAACGGGGAAAAAGTAGTGGAATATGAACTGTGGACCAACCAGTGGTACGAGATGATTCGCAACAGCAAGTTCCTTGAACATCCCGAATTCGGCGACGCCCGTGAAGGATACATAGGCCTGCAGGATCATGGGAACAGGATAGAATTTCGCAATATCAAAGTTAGGGAGCTCGAATGATTTCGGGTAGCATATTCACCCAGAATGGTATTAAAAACCCAAACATCCCTTCTGTAATTTACTGAGATTTGATTTCTCTGTGGATTCCCGGTGTAATAAGAAAAAGCGATCCTTCATCCGAATAATATTTATGGCCAGCTCGGAGACGGGAAGAGTGGTAATTGTCAAATAAAGTTTAATAGGTCAAATAATATTATTCAAGGTATACTAAGGTAGGTACTTTCTAATTTTCTAATAGGATTAATAAAAATAACTTATTTACTTTTTGGCAAAAAGCCCCTTTTTTAAGACCGGCATTTGTTGGTTACCTAAGAAATTTGGATGAAGTTAAGAGAAAACAATGAAAAGGGGTGGATAAATAGAATCCGTCAGGGTGATGAACGGGCTTTCGAGCGATTATTCAAGAGGTACTTTTATAAATTATCTCGTTTCGCCTGGCGGTATGTAAAATCCAAAGCAATTGCAGAGGAGTTGGTCCAGGAGGTTTTTGCCGATATTTGGGACAAGAAAAAGGAATGGAACCCCACCAGTTCTTTGAAACTCTACCTTTACCAGTCTGTCAAGCACCAGGCGCTGGATTACCTGAAACATGAGCAAGTACGAGGTGAATATGATCCCCAATGGATGGAAAAGAGGGAGTATCCCACCATAAATTTTCAGGATACCCGCCGCCAACAGCAGATCCGTGAAGCCATAAGCAAAGAAATAGAGGCCCTCCCGCCCCGGAGCAAGATGACCTACAAATTACACCGGCATGATGGCTTAACCTATGAGGAAATTGCCGAAGTTATGGATGTTTCGGTGAAAACGGTGGAGTCGCAAATGACACGGACATTAAAAAGACTGCGGAAACGTCTGTCCTATCTGCTGCCCTTTCTTATTATCGCTTCTTTGACCGTATAAGAACCGCAGAATATAATCATAACGTGCTATACGGTTGCTTTCAAAAAACCGGTCACTGTCCACAACCCCTGAAAGCATTGTTGTGGTAAATACCGTTGAAGGAGGTGATTTTAAATTTATTTCAAAAAAAAAATGCAGGGTATCTGTTTTTTCGATCGTCTAACTAATAAAGTAGATCGAGAATATTAAGATAATGTCGACTGAATACAAGTGGAAAGTAATACAGCGCTATGTTTCCGGTCGTTGTTCGGCGTCAGAACAGCGTAAAGTTGAGGGTTGGATGGAGAACGATCCAACTACCAGGAAATTAGTAGAAGAAGTGGAGCAAATCTGGTCGTTAACACCGGAGGAGGATTTTGAGGTCAGCGTAAAAGATGCGTGGGACAGATTTCAGGTGCGAGAAGTGAGAAAGCAGACCTCCCGGCAAAGAAATGATAGACAGCATTATCAAATGGGAGTATTGGTACGTGCCGCTGCTGCCATTTTGCTGATGGCATTTATTGGTTGGTTTTCATGGCAATATATTGATGAAAGTAATATAGAGACTGTTTCCTCGATATCTCAAGTTGAAATGCAAAGCGTCAATACTGAGAATGGTGAGCGTGCTCAGCTAACTTTTTCCGATGGAACAGTTATAACGTTGAATGCTGCCAGCTCCCTTAAATATCCCAAAGCTTTCCAGGAGGCTAAACGGGAAATAAAATTGAAGGGTGAGGCTTACTTTGAAGTAGCTTCGAATACAGAGAAACCCTTTGTTGTGCATGTGAATAATGTTGAAGTTGAAGTAGTCGGCACCAAGTTTAATGTCAGGGCATGGGAAGAAGATTCAGAAGTAAGTGTGGGAGTCCGAGAAGGAAAGGTAGCTGTTAATTCAGTCTCAGAGGATCACCGCCAACAAAAGGACAGGGTATTGCTTACGGAAGGACAGTATACAAGCGTGATTGAAGGTAAGGGGCTTACACACGTTCAAAATATTGACATTGAAAAGCACTTGCTATGGATAAATGGGGGATTATATTTTGATAATACTCCGTTTAAGAATGTCTTTCGCCAGATTGAACGCGAATTTAATGTAGATATTACTGTTGAAGATAAAGATATCCTGGAGGTTCCTTTTACCAGTACGTTCGAGGATGTTAAATTAGAAAAAATTTTGAAGGTTCTCTCTGCTTCCATGAAAATGGAATATCGTAAGGAGGAGCAGAATATCATGTTTTACAAGCCTTGAAATAGTTGTAACAACCAGCCAGATAATTATTTGAAGGTGATAAGGTCAAACAGGTTTAAATAAATAATGGATATTAAAATGTTAATTTTAAAAAGAGGAAATAGGCAAATGGGTAAATGGATACAATATATTCGATTCGGGATGGCTTGTATAATAATCTTTGGGTTCCTGCCAATGGATCTACATTCGCTACAAGTCCAGGATCAGCAAAAATACACGTCCAATGAAATATCATATGCAACGATGCTGGAAGAGTCGGAGGCTTTTTACAAGGCTGATTTCGACACTGAAATAAGCGTTGAAGTGAACGGATTGACGGTCGAAAAAGCGCTAAAGGAAATTGCGGATATCACAGGAATGAAGCTGACCTATCGTGGTGATATCATGGAAAAAAAAGAAGTGACGCTGGTAAACAACAAGATAAGCGTCAGTGATGCCTTGGATTATGTACTACAGGGAACAAAGCTTGACTATCTGTTTTCAAGGGATGGCTATCTATTGATCTACGAATCGCTTGATCAGTTGAGGGATATGCAAGCGCAGGTAGAAGTTACAGGATCGGTCATTGATGGCGAAACCGGAGAACCACTTCCCGGGGTTAACATTTCGGTTGAGGGAACGACCACAGGTACCTCCACGAATGTGGATGGTGAATACAGTCTTGAGGTCCCCGGACCTGAATCGGTGCTTGTATTTTCTTTCATAGGGTATAAAACCCAGAAAATAACTGTTGGAGAACAGAGAGTGATTGATGTTGTTCTGGAACAGGACCTGGGAAGACTGGATGAAGTTATAGTGGTAGGTTATGGGACGCAGGAGAGGCGGGATCTGACTGGATCTGTAGATCGAATAGAAAAAGAGACTTTCCAAAATCAAAATATAACACAGCTCGGAGATATGTTGGCGGGAACAATCGCCGGGTTCTCTGCCAATCAAAGTACCGATCCGGCCGGTGGAAGCTCAATGGAAGTAAGAGGGCCGACGTCATTAACAGCTGGCACTGACCCGATGATAGTGCTTGATGGGGCCGTATATAATGGCAGCCTGCGTGATATAAATCCGAATGATATTGAAACCGTTGATATTTTAAAAGATGCCAGTTCAGCTGCCATATATGGTGCTAAAGCAGCTTCAGGAGTTGTGCTTATAACAACTTCAAAGGGGAATATTGGCAAGCCGACTATCGATTATTCCAGCAGAGTAGGGGTGACCACCCCGACCAAAGAACGCAGACCGTTTGGTCCTGAAGAATATATAGATTTTAGAGCGGATTGGTTCAGAACCGTATTTCCTGGTCAGGAATATCACTACTATACCAGTCCGGAAGAGTTGCCTGATGATATGAGTCGCGATGAATGGCGTAACTTGAGTGAGAGCCCTCTTGAGGATAATACAAGGGAATACTTAAGGCGTTTGGCATTCTTTCCTATAGAACAGGAGAACTATATTAATGGAGAGACCACTGATTGGTACGACGTTGTTATGCAAAACGGTATAAGACAACAGCATGACCTTAGTGTCTCAGGTGGTTCAGACAGGGCTACTTATTACTGGTCTATCGGTTACACCGATAATGAAGGACTCCGGGTTGGAGAAGAATATTCAACGGTACGTTCGAGGTTAAATATAGATTTAGAAGTCGTCGAGTGGTTAAATGTTGGTGTAAATGCACAGTTTTCTGATCGTGACGAGGGGGGCGTACCCGCCAGTATGTTTTATGCGAACAGTCCGTTTGGACAAGTATATGACGATCAGGGTAATTTAGAGAGACTGGCACATGGACATACGAATAACCCATTGTTAGAGCATAAACTGCGTGACAGAGACCGGCGCGTGAACAGTTTCTTTTCTAATGTTTACGCTGATGTTTCACTTCCTTTCGGCATCGAGTACAATTTGTCGTTCCAGCCGCGGTATGAAACCATGAGGCATCTTGAGTTTCGTTCAACGGATGTACGATTTGGGGGTGACCCGGATCAGGATCAAAGCGAAGGATTCAGGGACCGATACTCACAATACGAATGGATGGTGGATAACCTGGTAAAATGGAACAAGCAAGTGGGTATCCATGATTTCGATGTAACACTGCTGTATACGGTCGAGGAGAGTAATGAATTATCTGAATTTATGCTTAATCGTAATTTCGCTCCCAACGAACAGCTTGGCTATCATGGGTTGCAGTTTGGAGATAATCCCGAGATAGAAACGTACGATACCGAAACTTCGGGTGATGGTATGATGGCCCGGCTGAATTACACGTTAATGGATAAATATCTTTTAACGGCCTCTATTAGAAGAGATGGTTATTCTGCCTTTGGACAGGATGAGCCCCGGGCGACATTCCCGGCAGCTGCTATAGCCTGGCAGATCTCAGAAGAAGAGTTTTTTGATATTGATCCCATTAATCAGTTAAAACTCAGATTGTCCTGGGGGGTCAATGGCAACCGGGATATAGGTCCTTATTCTGCACTGGCTCAGCTTGGTTCCAACCTGTGGTATGACGGTTCAAGTACCCAGGTGGGGGTTTATAATTCCTCTCTGGCGAACCCCGGTTTGGTTTGGGAAAGAACAGAATCATTTAATGTTGGATTAGATGTCGAGCTGTTGGAGAGCCGTATTAGCCTGACGATGGATGCCTATGATGCAACAACCACTGATTTGTTGATGGATCGTCGACTACCTGCACTAACGGGATTTGATAATGTGACGACAAACCTTGGGAAGCTGAACAACCGGGGTTTTGAGCTAACATTGCGAAGTAATAATATTAACTCTTCAGATGTTAACTGGAGTTCAGAACTTGTTTTTTCACTGAATCGAAATAAAATAAAATCGCTTTTCGGTGATCAGGGGGAATACACGCTTTTAGGTGAGACTCGCAGTGGAGAACTTCCTGACTTTACGAATCAGTGGTTTATAGATCGCGCTATTGACGCCGTGTGGGACTATGATAATGTGGAAGTATGGCAAGAGGATGAGGCTGAGATGGCTGCTGAATATGGCCTGAGACCGGGGGACTTTAAAGCCCTCGATGTCAATGGCGATAATAATTACAGGGCAGAAGATGACAAGCGATTTATTGGCCACGAACAGCCGCGATACCGCCTTGGGTTGAGAAATGAAGTTTCTTTTTTAGGCAACTGGACGGCCTCGATGTTTATTCGGGCAGATCTGGGTCATATAGGAGCATATCCCGGGGCCTTGAATCCTGGCGAGGAATCAAACGACAGGCGTAACAGGCATGTTGGCCCCATCCCATATTGGACACCTCAAAACCCAAGCAATGAATATGCCCGGCTGGATCTTCGTACGGGACCATATGGAGGGGGATTAATGATTTATAAGCCCCGTTCATTTGTGAGAATTCAGGATTTTTCTGTTGCTTATGCTCTCCCTTCAGCTCTTACCGAGCGACTGCCTCTGCAGAATCTTCGGGTTTTTGGTAGTGCTCGAAACCTTGCCACTTTTACTAAATGGCCGCACTGGGATCCGGAATCAGGCAGTTCTCCGATGCCCAGTACTTATACAATTGGGATAAATTTATCATTGTAAATTTTGTTGATCTGTGCCAGAATAAAAACTTTAAATATACTAAGCATTAAATTATGGAACGGCTAACCAAGTTAAGTTCAGTTTTAATAGCAGTACTTCTGTTCATGAATATGAGTTCGTGTGCAGATTTATCGCCTAACCCGAAGTCATTCTTTAATCCTGACAATGTCTATATCGATGAAGCAGGATTTGAATCATTACTGGTAACAATGAGAAAGAATCTCATGTATGAAAATACGGGGTGGCACCATCCCATAGCCATGGACCATATCCTTTCGGATGTAGCCATCACCATTGATCCCGCTGATCTTAGAGATGTCACTCCAAGCGACGGTCCTACATGGCCCTATCTCAGTTATTTTGATGATTCCTATGAATTTATCAAGGATACCAATGTGCTGGTTTCGAGGATAGATGATGTCGAATTTGACAGCGAGGAAGACAAAAATCGTATCCTGGCGGAAGCTTACTGGCACCGGGCATACTGGTACTATCGGTTAGTTCATACCTATGGTGATGTTCCCTGGATAGGCGAGGAATTGGAAGGTGCGAAACTTGATTTTCAAACGTATACGAGAGAAGCCATCCTTGATAAAATACAATCGGATCTTGAATGGGCAGAAGAGTGGCTTCCTGAAACGATGCCCAGCCAGGGAATCGTAACGAAAGCAGCAGCTACTCACCTGTTGACGAAAGTATACCTTGCCAATTTGGATTACGACGGTGCAATAGCAGCAGCCAATCGACTGATTGATGGTCCGCATGCACTGATGACGGAACGGTTTGGCATTGATGCGGACGACCCGAAGCGAAATGTCCAATGGGATTTACATCGCTGGCAAAATAAGAATAGTGCGCAAAATACCGAGACGATTTATGCAACGATAGACCGGCCGGATGTTGCTTCGGGTGCAAGGTCCGGAGGCAGTTATACCAGCAGGAACTGGACACCCTCGTACTGGAAAATACTGGACGAAAACGGCAATCGCATGTGTAACTGGAGTACTCCCACAGGTGATACCCTGGGGATAGGTAATGCGGACGTTCGAACAAACAACTTCTGGCACTATAAGATTTGGAATGATGGCACGTATACCTGGGAAGATACTCCCGACGAAAGAAGGGCCGACATAAACTGGACGGAGATGAATGAAATCAAAGGCTGCCATGAAGGTTCACCACAGTACGGAGAACCCTTTACCAAAGAGTTCTATGGTTCGTTAATCGATACCTTTGATACCTGGTATCCATGGCCCCAGTACAAAACATTCGTACTCTCTCCCAATACGCGATTACCAGTCGGTGGAGAGGCGGATTGGTATATATTTCGGTTGGCAGAGACCTATCTGTTAAGAGCAGAAGCTTATTTTTGGAAAGGAGAACTTGGTCCCGCCGCTGATGATATAAATGCCGTCAGGGATCGCGCCAACGCTCCGCTCATTACGGCAGGAGATGTCACAATTGATTATATATTCGATGAACGTGCCCGTGAATTATATATGGAGGAACCCCGGCATTCCGAGATGGTAAGGGTTTCATATATAATGGCCGCAGAAAACAGAAATGGGTATAGCATGGATTCCTTCAGCGAAAGTAATTGGTTTTATGACAGGGTTATGGAACTTAATGATAATTATCACGAGCCGGAACCTATATGGAGGGGAGATGTATCTCATATTGATCCTCATAATGTATTAATGCCCATCCCGCAAAGTGTCATAGAGGCAAACACACAAGGGAAAATAAATCAAAATGAAGGATATGACGGGGCCGGAAGTAACGAACCGCCGCTTGAGGAAA
This sequence comes from Fodinibius sp., assembly GCF_041642155.1. Classification (NCBI taxonomy): domain Bacteria; kingdom Pseudomonadati; phylum Balneolota; class Balneolia; order Balneolales; family Balneolaceae; genus Fodinibius; species Fodinibius sp. The sequence goes on along the minus strand of NZ_JBEPWZ010000013.1, from coordinate 9,406 downwards.
TAAGTGAGTAGGTGGGGTAAGGCAATGCAACCAAGTAATATAAATACACAAGCTTTCTACAATATCCTGTATCTATAAAAATAATATAAAGGTCCCCAATGAAATACTCCCCGCTGCGTATCCTTATACTATCTATCGCGCTCTTTTTTGTTTATGGTCAGCAGTCGTTTGCCCAGGAGCAAGGCTGGCAGGCGGATCCCGACCGGATTGAGTATTTAGAAGAGGAGCGTCCCCAGTATAACTGGCGGGAGTCTGCCGTTCCGGATTTCCAGTTGCCGGATGCACTGGAGGCTGCCGGTGGCTCGAAGGTACAAACTAAGGAGCAGTGGCAGCAGAGACGCAGCGAGATTCTCAATCAGTTTCGGACTCATATGTATGGCCACCGGCCGGGTCCTCCCGAAAACCTTTCCTTTGATGTCGTTGAGGAAGATCCGGAGGCCATGGACGGCCGCGCTACCCTGCGTCGGGTAGCCATCAACAGTCAGCATGAAGGACGCAGTCACGAATTCGAGCTGATACTTTTTCTTCCCAATGAAGCACCAAAGCCTGTTCCGGTCTTTTTGCTCATGAACAACCGCGACCCTGATAATACCGATCCGACGCGAGAGGAAAAATCCGGATTCTGGCCTGCCGAAGAAGTCATCGACCGTGGTTACGGCATCGCCGCTATCCAGAATGGCGATCTGGCTCCGGATGACGAAGAACATTATCATGAGGGCGTCATTCGTCTTTTTGAAGGTGAACAAGCCGCGGTTGACAGGGAACCGGACGCCTGGATGGCCCTGGCCGCATGGGGATGGGGCGCCAGCCGGGTGATGGATTATTTTGAAATCGATTCCCGTGTCGATACCTCCAGGGTGGCGGTACTGGGACATTCACGCGGCGGGAAGGCTTCGCTTTGGGCCGGAGCCGAGGATGAGCGGTTTTCAATCGTTATTTCAAATAATTCCGGCAGCGGGGGAGCGGCATTGAGCCGCCGGGCCTTCGGGGAAACCCTTCGTGCGGTAAATCGTTTCAGACACTGGTTCGCCGGCAATTATGATGCCTTCGACGATCGCGAAGAGGCCCTGCCATTCGACCAGCACATGCTTCTTTCACTGATTGCACCGCGGGCCGTCTATGTGGCCAGTGCCGATGAGGATTTGTGGGCCGATCCCCGGGGGGAGTTTCTCTCGCTTGTCCATGCCTCTCCGGTGTATGCCCTCTGGGGCCATGAACCTATTCGCGCCGATGAGATGCCGCCGCTGGATCAGCCGCTTGTCGCCGGTCCCCGCGGCTATCATGTTCGCAGCGGGGGACATAATCTCACTCCTCAGGACTGGCATTACTATATGGATTTTGCAGATCATTTGTGGAGGTAGGAGATTTGGAAATGCCGGCCCGGTTGAAGCCAACGCGTCAGGGATGGGATTTTTGAATGGAGAAGGTTATTCTACATTGTAAACCGCATATTAATCTTAAAGGAAGCTGATAAAAAATGCTCAAAGGCAAAAACGGTATTCTGCTCATTCTATGTCTCATTCTTCTTGCTCAATCCCCGTTTGTATACGGACAAAGTGATGAAGATAAACGTCAAGCGTACCTCGAAGAGCTGAGACAACTGCAGGAAGATCCGCCGTCGGACGATTTTGTCAGTTTCCACGACAAGACCTGGCTCGACTGGGTGGAACGCACAGGCGCCCTGCCCCCGAACTTTGAGGAAATACCGTCGATCCCATTGCTCCCGGATCCGCTGGTGATTGATGAAGGTGGGGAAAACGTCCCGGTTCGAACTTCCGCCCAGTGGATTCAAAAGAGACAGTGGATAAAAGAGCAGGCGAAGCATATTTTATCCGGCACCTTTCCGCCGCCGCCTGAAAATATTACCGCCAAAGTGTTGGAAAAAAGCGTGGAAGACGGGGTCAAAATCGAGATGATCGAGCTGCGGTTTGGCGAAAACAACAAAGCAAAGCTTACCCTGGAACTGTTAACCCCCCCGGGCGAAGGTCCCTTTCCCGTATTTATGACCCAGTGGAATCACAGGGGATGGGCCCAGATTGCCGTTCGGCGGGGATATATGGGACTGGTATACGCGGGGGCCGATGCGAAAGACGACACCCGGGAATACCTGGAGCTGTGGCCCGATTACGACTGGAGTACCCTTATGACCCGGGCCTGGGGCGCCCACCGGGCGGTGGATTATTTGTATACGCTTGATCGGGTGGACCGCTCAAAAATCGCCATTACCGGTCACTCCCGCAATGGGAAACAGTCCGTATTTGCAGGGGCTTATGACGACCGGATTACCGCTGTCATCAGCAGCAGCGGGGGCACCGGCGGGGAAATCCCATACCGCTATACCGACAAGCGTCACTCCAACGAAGAGATCGAGTTTCTGGTCTCCCGGAGAACTCACTGGCTCCATCCGAGGTTGCGTTTCTACTGGGGACGCGAGCACAAAATGCCGATTGACCAAAATTCACTGTTATCCCTGATCGCTCCCAATTCGCTGTTACTCAGTTCTTCCATAAGAGAAGGGAAGGCCGGCGGAGCGCCGTGGGCGATAGAGCACAATTATCAATCACTGAAAGAAGTATATGCATTTCTCGATGCCCCTGAAAAACTGGGCCTTCGCCTTCGCGATGGAGAACACGCGGTTGAGGCCCGGGATATTGAAGCATATCTTGACTGGCTGGATGTTCAGTTCGACCGGACAACCACGCTGGATTGGGTGAACGAAGGGGTGTACAACTATTCGTTTGATCAATGGAAAGAGTTGAGCGGCGAAACCGTGAACCCAGAGGATTTTCCGGTGATTCCCGCTGACCGGCCACTACGGGCGCGTAATAATGGAGAGGAAATAACATCGGCGGATGAATGGCAAAAACAAAAAGAGGATATTAAAGAAGATATTAGCTGGCTTTTGGGGGAAGAGCCGGCCGGAGTTTCCGCCAGTCCGATCCGGCGGCTGACCGGGAGGGACGATTACCTCAACAGTTTTATCAGCCGGCCCGAAGTCTCGAATGGCAGAAGCAGGAATATCGCCCCCTATAATGCCATGGGTGACTATCTGATTGGCAGATTGTATTATCCAACCGATGCGGAAGGGGAGATGAAGACCGGCGAGGACGGTCAGCTGCCTGTGGTGATCTACTTGCACCGTTTTTCCAATACGGGATTTGACGCTACCAATTTAAACGCTCTTTTTGAGGATATCCTGTCAGAAGGAATGGCGGTTCTGGCCATGGATCTGATCGGTTTCGGCACGCGCATAGAAGAGGGGACCCATTTTTATGAACGCTATCCTCACTGGTCCAAACTGGGCAAGATGGTCACCGACACGCGGGCTGCCGTGGATGCCCTGGAAAGCTTTGATTTTGTGGACCGGGACCAAATATTTCTTTCCGGGTTTGCCCTGGGAGGGACGGTGAGCCTGTTTACGGCGGCATTGGATGATCGCATCGCCGGTACGGCTGTTTCGGGTGCTTTTACCCCCCTGAGAGATGCCACAGAGCATGTAGAAGGGATAAAGACCTATTCGCATCTGCACGGACTCCTTCCGCGACTCGGTTTTTTTGCCGGAGAAGAAAACAGGATTCCCGTCGACTTCTCAGAAATCCTTTCTTCCATTGCTCCAAGACCTCTGTTGGTGTTCACCCCAGAATTGGACCGGCATGCTGATCTTGAAAATGTGGAGCAGAGTATAAAACAGGCACGATCCATATATGAAATCCTCGATGCTTCCCCAGACCTTGAATTCCGTTCGCCCCATGAATTCACCGGCTTCTCATCTTCCCAGCAGGAACATCTGGTGGAGTGGCTGAATGAGATCTCAGGTTTATTAGAAGACGATTAAAATAAACCTATTGAGCTGTTGCCAATGATTTGATCCCGCTCACCGGTGCGATGATGAATGAATGTTCAAGGTTTTACCCCCGGGTGTATATATATTATAACTGCCTTTATTTGTGAACCGATCGTTAAAGTTTTGCTGCAGAACAATCCGACAATAATAATTTTTTAACTAATAAGCTGATGATCACGATTATTAATTTTTCTAATGTGGTTCTGCGGTTAATATTGGTATCACTGTTCTTCTTTACCGCAGTCGCGGCCGAGGCACAGGTGAATCAGCCACTGGCTCCTCTGCTCAGGACCGTAGATATGAATGTTGGGGAAACCGTTGAAATAAAGTTGCATGATGGAAGTATAACTGAAGTAGAGCTTCTTGCAGTGGATCCTGTGACAGACACTGTAGCGGGGGCTGTTCGCGAAGTGAAGGTGACTGTACGTGTAAAGGGCAAAGAAAAAACACTGAGTTCAGGTAACTATAACCTTCCCGTAAACGCAGGTGGAGTTCAGATTGATTGTCCCGTAACCCGGGATTATACTGAAAAGGCTCATATGGACTGGTGGGGATTAGAAAAAGATGTTCGCCTCCGCCTTTGGCCTGCCGGCTCTCCCTATATTTGGCCGGGAACCTTTGTTTATCCGGTGGACCAGAGATGGCTGGCCTCCTTTACCCAATACAGTAACGAACCCGTCGTAGGTACCCCTCGTGCTGATGGATCAGTGTATTACCATGCCGGTCTGGATCTCGGGGGCGCGGAAGACATGGTTGAGGTGTATGCGGCCACCGATGGCGTGGTGGTGTCCGTACGGGGTGAGGTCCTGCCAGGGGAGCCCGAGGAACCGATCAGTCCCCGCTATGATGTGGTGTACATCCGGGATGCCCGCGGCTGGTTTTACCGGTATAGTCACTTTGATTCCATAGTACCCGATCTACAGGTCGGACAGCGGGTCCGTGCCGGACAAAAACTCGGCATGCTCGGCAAGGAGGGAGGCAGCGGCGGATGGTCCCATCTTCATTTTGAAATTGTAAGTAAACAGCCGTCCGGCTTGTGGGGCACCCAGGAGGGATACGCCTTCCTGTGGCAGGCCTACCAGCGGCAACATAACCCTGAGATCCTGGCTGTAGCCCGCCCGCACAAGGTTATTCAGGCAGGAGAAACGGCTACGCTGAGCGCTGGTAATTCATGGGCGAAAAATGAAATTGACAGCTACGAATGGACCCTGTCTGACGGTTCAACCCGGGATGGGGAGGAGATTCAGCAGAGCTACAGCCAGCCAGGAACTTACAGTGAAATTGTTAAGGTTTCTGACCGCGAAGGGAACTATGACTACGACTTTGCTGTGGTAAAAGTATTTGAGGAAGGGAGTGACGGGACCGAAGGCCTTCCGGATATTCATGCGGCGTTTTATCCCACCCAAAATATTGCCCCTGGCGATAAAGTATTCTTTCAGGTTCGCTCGCGATGGACAACGGAAGGATATGACGTCTGGGATTTCGATGATGGTAGCGCTCCTGCCACCGTCAAGTCTAATATCGAGACCGACAATCACGCCAGGGTCGGATATTCAACGACGAGTCACCGGTTTGATGAGCCCGGCGATTATTTGGTAAAGGTACAGCGGGAGACTTCCCGGGGGACAGCTACCGCTCATCTGTATGTCAGGGTCAGACATTGACAAATTGAATTACATTCATCAATCAGTCATCATTCCGTAAATATTATGAGCCCGATACCCTTTATGAAGCGTTTTATCTCTTTAGTTGCACTAATATTCATAGGCAGTATCATCCTGCCGGGCTGTGAGTCCGGCAGCTCCTTATCGGTCGAAGACTTTAACTTCGACGGTCCGCATGGGTCCGACGGAGCACGTATCGAAAAAATGGGCGAAAATCATTTTAAGGTCGCCCTCGCCCATGCCCCAAACCACCCGGAGTGGCCCAATAAATTGAATTTTGAGATTACGCAAAACGCGAAGGGCAACGACTTACGGCTGGAGGTGGAATTTGACGGCGGTCCCGGTATGTCCTTTAATGAATACTTCCAGTCCTGGTCCTACGACCGGCAGCAGTGGCAGCCGATCCACTGGGAAAAAGGAAAACAGGAGTCTCCGCAACATGATATTTTAACTTTTCCCACCTTTGAGGAAGACCAGGTATTTGTCGGTACACAAGTGCCGATGTCGTTTAAAGAAGCCGAAAAACTGCTCAAAGAATGGGCGGAGTATCCGGATGCCTCGCTAAAGACCATCGGCGAATCAATACAGGGACGTCCCCTGTACCGGTTAGAAATTAATGATGCCCAGAGTCCCGTCTCGCCGGAGGACCGCTGGGTACACTATTTTGCGAATCAACACCCGGGAGAGCATAACTCCCAGTGGCGGATGGCCGGAATGGTTGACTGGATACTGAGTGAAGAGGGAGCTGATTACCGGCAGAAGAATATTTCTCATTTTATCTTTTATATGAGTCCCGATGCCTCTACCCACGGCTGGTACCGCGTGAACGGGGAGGGGGTGGATATGAACCGGTCGTACCGGGCAGAAGGGACTCATCCGGAGGAACAGACCCACGAAGCCTATCAGTGGCAGCGGGACCTGGAAGAGTTAATGGATTCGAACACACCGGTAACTTCGATATGGGCGATGCACACCTGGCAGGGTATTGTGGAGCCCCTGTTGCGAGAAGGACCTGAAATGGGTTCTGTGATGGGACCATGGACTGATTTTCGGGACATTATGGAGGAGAATGACCCGGATAATTTAATCAAACCTCTTGCGGTGCGGGAAGGTATGCCCGGTTATGGGGCAACGAGCTGGTCGGATGGACCACACAAGCAATTTGGTGCTACGAGTATTCTTTGCGAGGGAGCCGGCTCTCTTTATACGAAAGAAGCGAATATTAGGTCCGGGGAGATTATAATTGAAAGTATCGCAGCCTATTATGATAAGAGAGAAAAACAGGGTAATTAAAAATATATATCATCCCGATTGGTTAAGACGCTGTTAACAGTGGCAGTTGAAAAATGGTCCTGTTCGTCCGGGTCGGATAGGATTATTAAATAACCAGGGTGCCCACCGGAGGTTAAAAAATAAGCCGTTTGCCGGGTTTTTCTAAATTCTTTATTATAAGCCCAGAATAAATTCACAAAAAAACCAAGTCCCGGATGGCTTCGGGGAAGAGTTGTACTTCTTTACAAAAACTGAATTTTTTCAGGAGACAGTACTTGCACTATTTGAAAAAAATACTTAATTGATACCTTATGTAAGCAATCGTAATTAATAGGGTTAGTATTTATTGGGTAAGGCCATCAAAATGGAAATTTTGGTATCAGAAGAAAGACTAAAAAAGATTGTAAAATTGTTGATTTATCAGTAGTATTCAGTTGATTTGTTAACGATATTATATTTTTACCTAAAATTATAATATATATCGATATATATCGCTAAAAATATTAAATGATAATATTTTAAAGGACAAACAAATCAGAAATGTACTGACAAGGTTTTGATAAATACTATTCCTCAGGTCCACTACCATATTTATAGAGGACTTTGAAAACCAGGAATTTTGGTGAAAATCAAAGCCTGGACGAATTTAAATCCGCAGCATCTAAGACACATGCGAAGTTTTTGGATTCGCAAAAATACAGAGTTTGGCCATAAAAACGGTTTTGCAAAGCCCTCTTATAATACGGTTCGCAAAATATAATCCATATTGGTAAGATAAATGTAAGATGAAGGGCATAGATGATCATATACTGTTAAAAAGAATTAAAGAAGGTGATAGAGAATCGTTTAGAGAACTCTATAACAAGTATCATCAACCCCTCTATTACCTGTCAAAAAAATATCTCAAAGATGAAATTTTTGCTAAAGACGCCGTACAGGATATTTTTGTAAAGGTGTGGAAAAAAAGAGATGAACTTAATGAGTCCTCTTCTATAAAGAGCTTTTTATTTACGATGCTGAAGAATCATGTCCTGAACATGATTCGGGATAAAAAGAATCACAGAAAGATTTTGAATGAGTTGAAACGTACTGATTATAGCTCCTCTGAGTCTAACCCGATTGAAAATCAGGTTATCTATTCAGAATATTTAGATTTTCTGAAAAAGGCCGTCAAAAAATTATCGCCGGCAGAAAGAAAAGTTTTTCAAATGAAAAGTTTTGAAGGTCTTTCGAACGCTGAGATAGCCGAGAAAAATGAGGTTTCTGTTAATACTGTAAAAACCCAGTATTACCTGAGTTCAAAGTTTGTACGTAATTACCTGAAAAAACACGCCGACCTATTCATGCTCCTCATAATTTACCTGTTTCAGGTATAGAATTTCGTATGACAGTGACAAGGATATAGCATTTTAATTTTATCAATGTTATTAGTATTCTCTCCTCTTCTAATTCTATTGCTTTTGATCTCCTGATCTGTACTAATAACGGAGATGTTCGGGAAAGTCAACAAAAACTGACAAAAATAAATAATGCAACTACTTGATTGGATTGTCATATTTCTGTTTTTCTTAGTCATGGTGTTTATCGGGTTCTGGTCGTTTCGGGAGGTCGATGATTCGGGAGACTTTTTCGTGGCGGGCGGTAAGTTGCCCTGGTGGCTTTCTGGGATTTCCCACCACATATCCGGTTACAGCGGTGCCGTATTTGTCGCTTATGCGGGACTCGCATATACCCATGGCTTTGCGATCTATGTATGGTGGGCGTTTACGATAGCGATAGGAATTTTTGTGGGAGCTGTGTTGATTGCGCCGCGGTGGACGCGATTGCGCTCTAATTTTAATATTGAGTCGCCCACGGAATATTTGAAAACAAGATACAACCTGCCTACCCAGCAGCTGATGGCCTGGTCGGGCGTACTGCTCAAACTATTTGATGTAGGGGCGAAATGGGCCGCGATTGCTGTTCTGTTAAATGGATTTACGGGAACCCCGCTGATATACGGGATACTGCTGGCCGGGGGAATCTCTCTTATTTATATAACCGTAGGAGGCTTATGGGCCGACGTGTGGACCGACCTGGCCCAGTTTGTGGTTCAGATCGTTGCCGGTATCATCATGTTTGTCATTGTACTGAAGATACTGGGCGGCGTCGATTCGATTTTTACGATGTGGGATCAGCTGCCGGAGGCCAATGGACAGCTTTTCAATGACCCGTATACCCCGTTCTTTGCACTGGCCTTCCTGTTTATCAATTTGCTGAGTTATAACGGTGGAACATGGAACCTTGCTACCCGCTATATCTCATCTCCTTCGGGTTCGGAAGCCCGCAAGGCCGCTCTCCTGTCAGGAGCTTTATATTTGGTCTGGCCGCTCATCCTGTTTTTCCCCATGTGGGCCGCTCCGATTATTTTACCGAACCTGGAAGACCCTACGCAATCGTATGCCATGATCACCCAGGAGCTGCTGCCACCCGGGTTGGTCGGATTGGTGCTGGCCTCCATGTTTGCCAATACGATGTCCATGACCTCCTCCGATGCCAATACGATTTCCTCGGTCATTACCCGCGACATTCTGCCCAACCTTTCTAAAAAGTTTCAAAACCTGAAGCGAAAACAGTCCCTGCGCCT
>NZ_JBEPWZ010000012.1:0-29233 GCF_041642155.1 Fodinibius sp. | reverse complement strand
AAGGAGAAGTGGAAGTAGTACTGGTCGGTCCCGATACCGCCTCGGAAACCATTCGCAAGGCACTGGCTATGGGAGCCGACAAAGCGACCCACATCCGGACCGGCGGGAACATCGACTACGATTCGTCGGTCTATGCAAAAATTTTAGCGAGCTTTTTTAGGGACAAGGAATATGATATCATCTCGTGCGGCAAACAGTCACAGGACACAGATGCGGGGCTGACCGGAAGTATGCTTGCCGAATATCTGGACCTTCCATACGCCACCAATGCGGTGGGACTTCAACTGGAGGGGGACCAGCTTATTGTAACACGCCAGGGTGATGCGGGCCAGGAGGTCATCGCCTTGCCAGGCCCCTGCCTGGTTACCTGCTCTAACGACATGAACGAACCCCGGATACCCAGCCTGAAAGGTATTATGCAATCAAAGCGCAAGCCGGTGGAAACCCTCGAACTCGAAGCCCTGGATATTGAAGAAACTGACCTTCAGACCCAAACAGCAGTTACGGGTTACAGGGAGAAGCCGGAGCGTGAAGCGGGACAAAAATTTGAAGGCGACCCGGCAGAACTGGCCCAAAAAGTGGCAAGACTGCTGGATGAAGAGGCAAATGCCATATAGGCCTTCAGCGGTCCGTCTTCGGCACTGGGTCAATAATCCTTCGGAAACACGGAAAGCCGAAATAGGACTGCTTGTCTATTTTCAGGATATCATTATTAAAGTTGTTAAATTATTAATCAGAGTGCTTTGCAAACCAGTCCCGAAGCATCGGGAAATATCACAACCTGAGCGAATTCAAAACCACAGCATACAGATATAAAGGATATGTGAGGATTTTGAGTTCGCGTAAATGCAGAGATTGGCCAAAAGAACGGTTTTGCAAAGCCATCAATCAATTTTATAAACCATGAGCACTCTACTCACCCATATTGCTATCAGCGACGGTACCATCAAGCGATCTTCACTCGAGGTTTTATCTTACCTCCGGCAACAGGCCGAGACTCATGGACACGATGTGGAAGCGGTGATCATCGATGCAGCCGCTTCGGACTTTGTCGGGCAGGTCCGGAAATACGGTGCTTCCAAAATTTACACGGTGGAAGATCCTGTTTTTAAACATCACATAAATACCCCTCTCCTGAAAGCGCTTGCCCTGGTCATGGAGAAAGCCGATCCGTACCTTTTTGCATTTGCTTCCACCGAAAGCACCAAAGATATCCTGGGGGCTTTGGCAGCTAACCAGGATGCGGCGGTACTCTCCGACGTGTCGGCTTTTGAACTTACAGGAGACGGTGTTAAGGCTACCCGTCCCGTTATGGCGGCCAAGATTCTTTCGGAAAATGAAGCCCGCGGTGATAAAATCCTTATCTCTGTCCGATCGGGTTCCTATGAGTCAAGCCCGAAAGAAGCGGACGGCGAAGTGGTAGATATCGATTTTAGTATCGATGAAAGTGAGATCCAGCCTACGCTACGCGAAATTATTGGCGCCTCCGGCGACAAAGTCGATTTATCCGAAGCGGAAACGATTGTTGCAGCGGGACGCGGAACCAAGGATGAAGAGGGACAGCAGCTTGTTTCCGAATTGGCCTCGGTTCTTAACGCAAGTATCGGTGCGTCCCGGGCCCTGACGGAGGCCGGCATTGTGGATCCCAGCCTTCAAATCGGTCAGACCGGAAAAGTCGTTGCACCCCGGCTTTATATTGCGGTGGGTATCTCCGGCGCTATCCAGCATGTAGCAGGGATGGCCAACAGCAAGATAATTGTAGCCATCAATAAAGATCCCGAGGCTCCTATTTTCGATATTGCCGATTACGGCATTGTGGGCGACCTCTACAAGGTACTGCCTCCTTTTATCGAAGAGTTGAAAAACATCAAGCGGTAAGGCTTATACAAAACGGGGGCACCGGGATTCCGCCAGACGAAAGAGCTTGTAACGAGCGAATGCAGTAACTCCTTATAGCTCCGACAAACTCCTGGCCGTAACGTTTATGGCCTACTGCGTAGTTGAATGCTATTCCAAATAATTAAAAACCGTCACCATGGATGAGAAGTTTGATTGCATTATTGTCGGAGCGGGTATCGCCGGATTAGCTGCGGCCATGATCCTGGCCCGCAATAATATGAAGTTCCTGCTTATCGAAAAAGGCGACTTTGCCGGAGCCAAGAATATATCCGGCGGCGTGCTTTGGGGGACGGACCTGGCCCGGCTGGTACCCGAATACTGGAAGGAAAAAGACGGCGGCTGGGAGCGATTTATCAATCACCGGCGCCTTACGTTTATGGACGAGCAGTCGACCTTTTCCATGGATTTTAAATCTTCTCACTTTGACGAACCTCCCTACCCCGGGGTGGTTGTGCTGCGATCGAAATTCGACCGGTGGCTGGCTGAGAAGGTCCAGGAAGCCATCGAAGGGAGTGACTATGCTACGGAATCATTCATCGCAACCAATATCAAGGTAGACGAGGTACTCATGGAAGATGATAAAGCCGTGGGTATCCGTACGGGTGAAGAAGAATTCCATGCCGACAGCGTCATTATCGCCGAAGGGGTCAATAACCTGCTTACCCGTCAGGTGGGACTTCAGGACGATTATGTGCCCGCTGATCACATGCTTACCGGTATCAAGGAAGTTATTCGCTTTGATCAAAAGGTACTGGAAGATCGCTTCCAGCTGGACGGACTCAGCGGGATGTCGAATGAGTTTGTCGGCTATGCGACCGACGGGGTGGAAGGCGGCGGTTTTCTGTACACCAACCGCGATACGATTTCACTCGGACTCGTGGCCGGCATCAAGGATATGCGGGAGAAGGAGAAAAGTCCCCACGATATCCTCAACCACTTTAAACAACATCCCGTCATCCGGGATACCATCAAAGGGGGCGAGGTAGTGGAATACTCGGCACACGTCGTCTCTTCCGGCGACAAGCGTGCAATGCCCAGGCAACTCTATAAAGACGGGGTCCTGCTTTGCGGCGAAGCGGCGAACCTGCTGATCAATGCCGGCAAGGCTATACAGGGAATGGATTTCGCACTGCGATCGGGCATTATAGGGGCCGAGACCATTATAAAAGCGAAAGAACAGGGGGATTTTTCCAGCCAAACCTTGCAGGAATACCGGCAGGCCCTGGATGAAAGCTACGTGATGAAAGACATCAATAATTTCCAGGATGCCGTCCATATGCTTCACAGCCCCGAAATGTTCCGGGATATTCCCAACCTGGTCTGTGATTTTGGCCGCAAATTCTTCACCATCGATAACGAGCCGACCCAAAAATCGCGCAAGCTGTTCTCAGCGTCCGTTAAAAAACACTCTTCCTACTGGGATCTGATTAAAATAGCATTTAAAGGAGCTAAATCATTATGAAACTGCTTAATCTTTCAGAACGACTGGGCCTGGTCAGCTATCGCAACCAGGCCAAATCCGACATCAAGCCCCATATCAGGGTCGATACGGATATCTGCAACTCCGTCTGTCCCCATAAATGCACCACCTACGTTTGTCCCGCCAACTGCTATACCATGGACGAGGAAGGCAACGTCCATTTCCAGGTCGAGGATTGCATCGAATGCGGGACCTGCATGTATGCGTGTGATCAGGGGGCGGTGGACTGGAATTATCCCGATCCGGAGATCGGCCGCGGCGTAACCTGGAATTTCGGCTGAGCTGAACTCTGGGGCCGTACCCTTCCTCCTGCTCCCCTGCTGTCGGAAAATTTAGTTTTTTACTCCCGGCTCAACACTTTCAAGCATTCTACTTTTCACTTCCCGCCTCTTTCTCATTGGAGAGGAAAGTGCTCTATCCTTTTATGAACAGCGCCAGAGGACCGTAATATGCTTTCGTACAGCACAAATTCCTTTACGGATACGTCCGGAATCGCAAACTGCTTGTGTTGGTTGATCAACGAGCGGATGTCGCGCCTGGTCACCCCCCGGGCGCGTCCAAGGGTGATGTGAGGCTTAAAGGAGTGATCCGCGGGATCGAATCCCAAGGCAACACATTTTTCTTCAATCCGGGCCTGCAGCTTCATCAGCTCTGCAGCGTTCGTAATACCGGCCCACAATATCCTGGGATGTCCTTTCTGGGGGAAACAGCCTAAGCCCTCGATCTTCATTGAAAAAACCTGTTGGTGAACACCGCTTAATGTATTAATCAGAGTGTTCAGCTGTTCTTCCCGGGTATCTCCCAAAAACTTCAGCGTTATATGCAATTGGCTGCGACGCTGCCATCGCACCCCCTCGATCGGTTGTTTCAAATCGGCCAGCCGGCCTCGAACAGACTCCGGCAGCGGTGTGGCTATAAACAGGCGCATCAGTGATAGCGGACTTCAAACGTATCGTAATCTTCGTCGGCTTCTTCCACCTCCACATCAATATTATCGACCCGGCTGGCCCCCGGTCCCTTTTCACAACGGTTTACCATTTCCCGAATATGGTCCATCGGTCCTGCAAAGACCGCCTCTACACGTCCGTCGGGCAGATTTTTCACCCACCCGAATACTCCCACTTCTTCGGCATTAACTTTTGTAAAGTGACGAAACCCAACTCCCTGTACTCGGCCTTCTATAATTATGTGCGCTTGTTGCATAAAAGTTATCTCCGGTTTTATCTCTTTTGATCCAAAAATTTTTATTTTACATCCGTTAGCGTCAAAGGTACCAATCTATCAGGAAATATCTAACTTTCAATAATTTATAGTCATAAAGTTTGTATAATTCACTGATGTTAATTCAACTTTTATTTCGAACAGACCTTCATTTCCGATGACACTCACGCAGCTTTCTTATATTGTGGCCGTCGACCGCTATCGTCATTTTGCCACCGCAGCCGAAAAGACCTACGTCACCCAGCCGACGCTAAGCATGCAGATCCACAAGCTGGAAGACGAATTGGGAATCACCATTTTCGACCGTTCGAAGTCCCCCGTCATTCCCACCGAAATCGGTGAAAAAGTGATTACCCAGGCCCAAAAAATACTCAAGCAGGCCAAACATATTGAAGATCTGGCATCGCTGAGGGAGGACGAGCTGCACGGGACTTTTCGAATCGGCATAATTCCAACCATTGCCCCCTATCTGCTGCCCCTGTTTTTGCGAAATTTCAAGGAGAGGTATCCCGACGTGCGGTTGGTATTCGAAGAAGTAGTGACGGAGGAACTCCTCGATTTACTGGACGATGACTACCTCGACATCGGCATCATTGCCACTCCTGTGGAACGGGGCAATATCTTCGAGGAAGAGCTCTATTATGAGCCGTTTATCGGTTATATCTCTCAGACCCATCCGCTGGCGACAAAAGAAACCATCACGGTGGACGACCTGGAGGTATCCAACCTCTGGCTGTTGAATGAGGGCCACTGCTTCCGCGACCAGACTGTAAAGCTGTGCAAGAAGTTCAGAAAAAATAAGCTGGAAGATCCCGACATTGAATTTGAAAGCGGAAACCTGGAGACCCTTAAACAGCTGGTTGAGCAAAACTTCGGAATGACCCTGCTGCCATACCTTGCTAAAAACCAGATCAACGAGCAGTGTGCCAAAGCCCACCTGCGCTACTTTGAGGATCCCGTTCCCCAGCGCAAAGTGCGGTTGATATATGGTCGAGAGTATCTGAAACAGAATATCATTCAGGCCTTCAAAAAAGAGATTTTAGATGCCATCCCGGCCGAACTCAAGAAAAAGGAAGAGGGAGTACTGGTAGAATAGGCTCGCTGCGGCGAACCTTCTCAGCTGCAAATTCACAACATCCTTATCTCGGCTTAGGGTCCCCCGCCGAAAAGTCCGACAGGCGATTAATTTATGTATAGGAGCCTTTGAAAAACCAGTCCCGAAGCATCGGGAAAGGTCAAGGCCAGAGGGAGCTTGGAATCGCAGCATGTAGCCCATATGTGAGAATTTCAACCGACCGGTAACGCCGACATTGGACAAGAGGACGGTTTTGCAAAGGCTTCTGTCATGTATCCTGAAAAAAATACTTAGTAATTCTTTAAAAGGTTCCATAGTTTTGGAGCTTGTTAAAAAAATATAAAAAGTAATACCCCTGTGGAGCATTCCCTTTTACTCTGGGCCGTCTTTAATGTCTTTATCATCATCATGCTGATTATAGACCTGGCGGTCTTTCACAAGAAAGACACCGAAGAAAGCATCAGGGAGGCCCTCATTTGGACAGGTGTCTGGATTGCTTTGGCCCTGGTCTTTGGTGTGGGGATCTATTACTACATGGGTTCACAGACAGCCCTCGATTATTATACCGGCTACCTGATTGAGAAATCGCTCAGTGTGGATAACATATTCGTTTTCCTGCTGGTCTTTTCCTACTTTAATGTACCCGCAAAATACCAGCATAAAGTACTTTTCTGGGGAATTTTCGGCGCCCTGGTGATGCGGTTCTTCTTCATCTTCGCCGGGGTGGCACTCATCGAACGTTTTCACTGGATTATCTATTTTTTCGGTGCCTTTCTGGTCTTCACCGGTATCAAGCTTGCCTTGGACAAAGACAAGGAGGTTCATCCCGAGCGCAACCCCGTGCTGAAGCTCTTTCGCAAGTTTTTTCCGACGACCAGAGACTATCACGGTTCCCGTTTTTTTATTCGGAAGATGGGCAAGCTGTATGCGACGCCCCTTTTTATTGTCCTCATTGTCATCGAAACCACTGACCTGGTTTTTGCCATCGACTCTATTCCGGCTATCCTGGCTATCACGCGCGACGAATTTATTGTCTATAGCTCGAACGCTTTTGCTATCCTGGGCTTACGGGCGCTCTATTTTGCCGTCTCCGGTATTATGCGCCTGTTCCACTACCTGCACTACGGACTCTCCCTGATCCTCGTCTTCGTGGGGGTTAAAATGCTGTTGGAGGAGTTTTACCATATTCCCACACCCTATGCGCTGGTATTTATCGCTCTCACGCTCACCATTTCAATCGTAGCTTCTATTCTCTACCCTCAGGAAGAGGCACTGCCGGAAGAACTGGCGGAAGATCAACCGAAATTACAGGATTAACGTCTTTTACCGATGCCTTTTTCCACCCAATGGTTCCTGTTCTACTACGGTATTTTGGGATTGCTGTTAACCCTGAGCGGCAGCTACCTTGTTATCCGGTATGACCCCATAAAAACCTGGCTTACCAAGGCTGCCGGCCGCGATAAGCCGCCGGTATTGCTCATCCGCATCCTCAAGTACTTAACGCTCTTCACCCTTCCGGGCCTTGTGCTGGCCTTCTTCCCCTTCTCCTGGATTGAACTTGTGTTCTGTTTCTGGAGTTTAATTATCCTGTATATAGCGGCAGCTCAGCTGGTCCGCTGGAAGCAAAGCCGCTTACTCATAAAGCGCAACCAGGCAACCATTGCTGACATTATTCGAAAGAGCGGTGCCATAATGTTGTCAGTAGGTTTTGCTATATTTCTGCTTGCATATTTGGTTGTCAAACGAACCATCGAGTAATGAATATCATCAAAGCAGGCTCCCACGGTATCCTGCTTCCGGATCTCAACATTGAATTCGATTGCAGCGGCACTCGTGGAGGACACACTTTTATTTCGCATGCCCATGCCGATCATATGCCGCGCAGTAAAAAAAGCCGGGTATATTGCACGGCCAACACGCAGGCGCTGATGCGGGAGCGCGGCTTTGAAGGCGCGGTGCACGTGCTGAAATTCGGGACCCCCCTGGAAACGCAGCAGGCCCGCATTACGCTCTATCCCGCGGGACATATTTTGGGGTCTGCCATGGTTTTTGTGGAAAGTGAGCGGGGAAATGTGCTCTACACGGGCGATTACCGGACCCCTCCTTCACCGGCCTCCGAGGGATTTGCTCTGCCCGACCGGCGGGTGGATCATCTTGTTACCGAGGCCACTTTTGCACTGCCGATATACAGGTGGGATTCCCATGAGAAGCTGGCTTCTGAAGTACGAAGTTTTGCCTCCGGGTCCCTTGAAAATGATTTTACGCCTGTTTTTTTAGCTTACAACCTGGGAAAGGCACAGGAAGTCATGCAGATGCTGGTGCCACTCAACAGGCGGCTTCAGATTTCCCGGGCCGGCTATAACCTTTGCAAAATATATGAGAGGGCCGGTTTTCATCTGGGAAGCTATGAAACCCATACCCCCTCAACCTGTGAAGGAAAAATTCTAATCGCCACCAGTCACGCGCTCAACAACGGTTTTGCAGCAGATGTTTCCAAAAAACGTATTGCGTACTGCTCGGGGTGGGCTACGGGGACAACCGGGTTTGTCGGTCCATCCATCGATAAGCTGATTCCACTCTCCGATCACCTGGATTTTTTTGAACTCATTGAGGTCTGTAAAAGGTTAAAACCTGAAAAAGTTCATATCACCCACACGCCCAATGCCAGCGTGGTACAGCATTACCTGGATAACCTGAATATTGACTCCCATTTATTGGAATAGAAACTATGGCCTGTGGTCACTTATTTTCATGTTGAGTTGCCGGGGAACATATTCCCCGGGTAAGGGGCCGGGAGCGTATAATTACAATCAATTCATTATACAGATATTAGATGTCTGACACATTTCGACAATGGGCGGAGGCCGCTCGACAGATAGCGGAGTCACCCGATCCGGCTGCCGGAATAACACGCTGTGCCGCCTACCTGCGCTCCCTGCGTACGGATAAGGGACTTCGGCTCGCCACTCGCTTTTTGGACAAAAGGATCTTCCCCTCCCGCTCCGGGAAACGCATTGCTATGGGAAGCCGGACCTACTCGACATGCGCAGCCGAATTTTGTGAAATTGACTATGAACAAGTCTTCAAACCGTGCAAAAAAGCGCTGGGTAACGCTCCCGATACGATTGAAAAACTAATGCAGAATATTGAAGCGGCCCGTGCCAAACGCTCGCCTGCCGGACTTTCGCTTTCGGATATTCACCAGTATTATGAAAAGCTTTCACAACTCTCGACACGCGCCGAGAAGAAAATCCTCCTGGAAAGCGCCTGGCAGAAGATGACGCCGGTGGAAATCAACTATTTCATTCGCCTCATGCGGGGTGCATTGGAGATCGGCCTTTCCTCACGGCACCTGGCCTCCGCCCTTGCTCAAGCGTTTGATCGGGACCCTTCCCGGGTCCGCCATACCACGATGATTACGGGCCGTATGGGCCGTACCGCCCTGCTCTGCAAACATGACAAGCTGGAGAAAACCCGGTTTTCCCTTTTCCACCCGCTGCCGCCTGTGTCCGCTTCCCCGGTCAAAAAATATGAAGCGGTTGAGCTCGATCGCTATGTGGCGGAAGAAGAATTCGCCGGCCTGCGCACGCAGGTGCATATTAGCGGAAATCGGGTGACATTATATGCCTCTGACGGTACCGAAGTTACCGGTCCCTTCCCGGAAGTTGCACAATTTTTCCTGTCCCGCACCATCCCGGATGTTGTCCTGGATGGGGTTATCTGTGTATACCGGAATCATGAAATTCTGCCCCGACAGCTGCTCCAAAAACGGATGAAGATGAAAAAGAAACAACCCGGCGCCGATATGCTGGAAAAATACCCGGTGCTGTTTATCGCTTTTGATATCCTTTATCATGACGGGGCGCTCGTTGCTGACAAACCTTTGAACAGGCGGAGACAGGTATTGGAGAGACTATCCAAAAACCATTCATTTCCCATTGCCAACCAGTTTGAAGTACCGGACCAGGATCGCCTTCAAAAATTATTTGACCGTTCGCTGTCCCACGGTAACGAGGGACTTGTTCTTAAACTCAAAGAGAGCGCCTATGAAGAATACGGGCAATACACTGATTCGTGGCTTAACATAAAAAAACCGGCCGGTTCGCTGGAGACGGTAATCATGTATGCCCATACCAAACATGGAAGACAGGGCCGCCGCCATACCGGTTTTACCCTGGGTGTCCGGGTGGGGGGAGACCCGCGTTATGAGGAAGAATTCATCCCCATTGGCAAAGCCGGTGCTGATGATCTGGGTGATGAAGAAACAAAACGGCTCAATAAACGTATCCGGGAACTAACTGTTGAAAAATACGGGCCTACATTGGGACTTATCCCCGAAATTGTGGTTGAGCTGGAATTTGATGACATTAGGCTCAACAAGCGAACCAAGGCAAATTATGTGCTTCACCGGCCGCATATCAACATAGTCCGTTGGGATGCAAATCCCGGTGATACCGTCACCCTAAAGAAGATAGAAGAGCTGTATCGTAAAAAAATTAACCGTGACCGACTTAAACAGGATAAAAATCCCTCTTTTTTATTTCATGAAAATTACAAATCGACACAAGAGTGATCCCCGCACAACGAAAAAAATCACTGCACAACGAAAAGGGGCTTCTCATTCCCAATTTCCAATTTTTTCATTTCCAATTTTTCATTTTTAATTTTTCGATTTTTCATTATCCAATTCCCAATTCCTAATTCCCCATTCCCATGAGTAGCTGGACGCTTCCATCCATCCCCCCGCACGACTGGTTCCTGTGCCTCGATATAGATCAATATTTTGATCACGAACATGATCCCGAACAAGTATTTGAAGAAGGTTTCAAACGTCCCATCCCCGTAGGTGATCGTGATGTGATGATTACGGCTTTTTTCAACGGCAATCCGGAGGAGCCGGAATTTCACTTCGAGAGTCCCGAACCGCTGGACAGATCCGAAATTGAAGAAGCCAACAAGAGTCTGAGTCGTATATTGGGCACCCAACTCGATTTGCGTCCCCTTTATGATAAAGCCGCTGGCGATCCGGTATTGGGTTCCAAACTCACTGAACTGTACGGACTCAAACGCATGTCCCGAGCCAACCTGTTCGAAGATACCATCAATCGCATCATCCAGATGCGACTTTCACACAAACCCACGGCTAAAAAAATGGTGTACAAAGTGCGCAAGAACTACGGTTCGCTGGTTACCGCACAGGGAGAAAATGTCCCTGCCTGGCCGCGTCCCCATCAGCTGGTTAAAGCCGACCCGATGAGCATTCGTAAACTGGGTCCCACCAGGCGTAAAGGGGAATTTATTATCGGGTTTGCCGAGGATTTGCTGTCTGGTGAAGAGGATCTGGACCAGCTGGAACACTGCGATCCCCAAACCTTTTATGACACCATCAGGGACGTACGGGGCGTGGGACCTACTTCGGCGCAGCAGCTGATGCTGTTTCGCAATCGCACGGATGCCGTCTTTCCCAGCAACAAGAGCAAAGGCAAGGAAAAGGGACACCGCAGGTGGATTATTATGAGTTACGGGGGCGATCCGGAGCATACCTCAGAAAAGGAATTCCGGCAGATGACAGCCAGCTGGGAAGACTACGAAGCGGCCGCCCTGGAATTTCTGTTTGTCAACTGGATACTCAGGGAAAAAGAAAAGAAACAGTCTGAAGAATGAACTTGGTTTAATTATTTATAGGGGGAGTTTACGACTGTTATCAGCGGTACTCAAGCTATCACCCGGTTTCAACGGTGTGGGGAACAGGGAATCGTTCAGTGTTTCCGCCCCCCCGTATTTTCAGCTCCGTTCCCCGATCCCCTACAGCCTGTACTCGCCACCAGCCCGGGATATTCTGTCCCAAGTCAAACAGATAGGTATTCGAACCGGTTGAGTTTGCGTCACCGCTTCAATGGATTGCGTCACCCGTATAGGCGGCATCAGCTGACCAGGCAGCTATTCCGGGTGAAGGACGACGGTAGCCACCACAGGCAAGTGATCGGAATATTTCTTCTTGACGGTTCTCAAGTCTAATACCTCCCACCGGCCACTGTCTGACAGAAAGAAGTAATCGATTCTCCGGCCGGGATCCGCGGCAGGAATTGTCGGTTCTGGTTCTCCATCAAACAGCAGTGCGGCATCCATCCACTGCTCTCGCATCTGCGTGTATTGTTCAGAATCGGGCGTGAAATTAAAATCTCCGCCCAGTACGATAGGGACCTTTCTGTTGGAAAAGTACCCGCTGATAGCCTGGACCTGCGCCGTTTTGTTTTCAGGATACTGATGATCCAGATGGGTTCCTCCAAAAATAACCGGTTGTCCCGATGCGGTCTGAGCTTCGGCAAACAGGAATGCCCGCACTTCCCCCTCCCCTGGATTCGGCAGTTCAACCTTTTGAGATTTCAGCGATCTTTTTGAGAGTAGTCCTATGCCGTAGCCGCCCCCACCGTAGTCTATCGTTTTCCCGAAGTATCCCTTCATATTTGTCAGTTCCGCCAGGCTGTCGGTGAGACTAAATGGTTTTCCTTCATTGAGTCCAGCCAGGCGCTCCGTCATTTCATCCACTTCCTGAAGAGCTACGAAGTCAGGTTGTTCCTTATTGATGAGATCGGCAATGTCCCGCAGGCTGCTTTTGCCTTCATCATACGCCTGTTCCGCGTGATAGATGTTATACGACATCACGGTCAGGGTATCCTGCGCCGGGGCTGCAGTCCACGACAACAGCCAAAATATTACTAAGAAATAAAGAGGTGCTCTCATTATCCTTGTGAATTATGTCTTAAAAGAATTTATCCGATACAGGTCTGGTGATAATATCAAATTTCGATGTGTTATTTAAAAAAAATCTCAAAAAAAGCGGGCAATCCCGTAGATCCCGGCAAGGATGATACCCGAGACGCTCAGCCAGAAAGCGACGTCATACAATTTTCCAGGTCTTAATTCGGCGTCCAGCCGCACATACCGGAAATGAACAGCCGCAAATACGACCACCAAAAGTAATACGGATGTAAAGAAGCCTCCTACAATGACCATCGTAACCGGAAGCTGTAAAAAGAGAAAAAGCAGAGCCCACAAAGCGGGAAATACCCAGGCCAGGATCGCGATCGTTTTTTTTCGCTGTTGATTGTTATAAAAATCAACCAGGCCCAACTGTCCGAACGCATCGGCAAAAATACGGGTCCAGCTCGCCAGTGCTGAAAAAAGGGTGGAAAACAGGACCACCCCCGCACAAAGCAAAAAGACGTTTCGGGCTCCGCTACCCATGGTCTCGGTATACATACCGGAAAGGGTCTCGATCATCTCATATCCCTGCGGGATCTGATTTTGCGCATGCAAAACCGCAGCTCCCAGCAAGTAAAAAGCGGCGGTCACTAACGTGTATACGATCATGGATAAGATAGCATCCCAGTACATTACCCGGATCCATCCTTTGGCGCGGCGTCTCCATTCCTCGGTGTCTACGGCGGGACCTGTATAGGCCGCATAGCCTTTTTCGAGACACCAGTAATTGTAATACATAATTTCGTCCCCGCCCACGCCGGTTATTCCGAATGCGGCGATGGCTACCCCCGCCATAGCCGCAGGCAGGTTAAATTCCAGTCCCAGTAACACATCCCCCCAGGTAAATGCATAGGAGGTATACTGCAGGAAATAGACCGACAGAAAGGTAAACAGGGTAAAAAAGGCGATCATAACCAGCGAAAACCGTTCGACAAACTGGTAATATCCGCGGTATACCAGCAAGGCTGCTGTCACTGTTGCGGCGAGAGTCCATATCGTGACACTTAAGGAAGGGAAGACAATATTCAGCGTGATGGCCACCCCGCCAATAATACCCCCCACCTGCAGCAGCTTGAAAAACTGAATAAACAGCCAGGCCCAAATGGACCAGCTTATGTCCCTGTACTTCCACCCCGGCAATTTGTTAAAAGCACTCATAACGGTTTCTCCCGTACTGATCGCATGTTTCCCGAATTCCAGTTGAATGGTCACTTTTACCAGACAACTTAAAATGACGACCCAAAAAGTGACAAAACCCGCCCGGGCACCCAGGGTCGTTGTAGCGATAAGTTCACCTGACCCCACAATAGCGGCTGACAATATAAATCCCGGTCCCAAGTGACTCAGGGTTCCCCAAAAAGAGGTCGGGGGCGATTTGATACTCTCCTCCGTCAATACATAGGGATTTTCAGGTCTTCTGTTTTTCGGTTTCATAAACCCCGTATTTTATTTATTTATCTGTAGCTGTCCATTCGATACATTTTTCTTCTTTTGAGCATCCCCTTCCGTGCTTTTAATTCCAATCCTTTCCTATTCCATTCTATCCGCCTTCCTCAATAATGTACGATACCATATACTGCCCGGGGCCCCGTCCCTTTGCAGTGTTTCCTTGTTTCCAATTTATTGCCATTTCAGTCCGCCGGGATAGGCATAATCCCGCAAACTCCGCTGCTTCATCTCAATACTATATCCCGGCTTGTCAGGAAGCTTGTAAGTACCCCGCTCTATAACAACAGGATCCCGAAAATGCTCGTGCAGGTGATCCACATATTCGGTCATTCGTCCCTTTTTACGTCCGCTCACGGCAATATAATCGACCATTGAAAGATGCTGCACATATTCGCACAGTCCCACGCCCCCGGCATGGGGACATACGGGAATCTCAAACTTTGCCGCCATCAACATAATCGCCAGGTTTTCGTTGACGCCTCCCACGCGGCAGCTGTCGATCTGGCAAATATCCAGCGCGCCGGCCTGCATCAGCTGTTTAAAGATAACCCTGTTTTGAGCATGCTCTCCCGTAGCTACTTTTATGGGCGCGATTGCCTCCGCAATTTTGGCGTGTCCCAAAATATCGTCGGGACTGGTGGGCTCTTCGATCCACCAGGGATCAAATTCGGATAAAGCTTCCATATTCCTGATCGCTTCGTCCACATCCCACTTCTGGTTGGCATCCATCATAAGCTTCCGTTCCCAGCCAATCTCCTCTCGTATGATAGCAGCACGGCGCAGGTCGTCTTTCAGATTGCCGCCCACTTTCATCTTCATGGCGTCCCATCCCTCCCGCACGGCTTCCCGGCATAATCTCCGTATTTTTTCGTCGGAGTAGCCGAGCCATCCGGCGGAGGTCGTATAGGCGGGATATCCACGTTCCCGCAATTCCCGGATACGTCCTGCTTTATTTTCTTCCTGCCTGCGGAGGAGTTCCAGGGCTTCGTCCGGCGTAAGGACATCCGTGATATAACTAAAATCGATGCAGCGTATCCATTCTTCCGGGGACATATCAGCCAGCAGCTGCCACAAGGGTTTATCCTCTATTTTCGCATACAGATCCCACAAGGCATTCACGAGCGCCCCCATAGCCAAATGGATGACGCCTTTTTCGGGCCCCAGCCACCGCAGCTGGCTGTCGCGGGCCAGGGCGTGCCAAAAAGCGCCAAAATTATTTACTATCTCGCTGATGCGGCGGTCCAATACATGTACCGACAGCTGCCTGATAGCCTCTACACACAGGTCATTCCCCCTCCCGATCGTAAAAGTGAGTCCGTGTCCCTCCAATCCCCTGTCCGTTTTCAACACCAGATAAGCCGCCGAGTAATCCGGGTCGGGATTCATTGCATCGGATCCATCCAAATGGCGGCTGGTGGGGAACCGTATATCCTTGACATCTATCCCGGTGATCTGTAAATCTGCATTCATTTCCATTGCTATTCCAATCATTCAGTCGTTGCTGTTTTCTTGTCCGCGGACTGTAACGACACCTCGACCGCTGGTCCCTGATCTTGTATTTACCGCTCCCCGCCCCTCTTCCTCCCGGCCGATCTTCGGCAGATCTTCTCCCGGGGAATCGGGAGAGTGACGCGGACTTTGAAACTAAAAGCTTCTTCTTTAATAAAAGTATCTTCTTTAACTAAAAGGCTTTATTACTGTTAATAGGTGCTACGGTCCGTATCCTCATACTGCTCCTGCAGTCCGGCCAGTTTTTCCTTCAGCCGGCGGGTAATTTCCCCGTAGCCCTCCTTGCCGTACAGGTCATTCATTTCCTTGGGGTCCTCCTGCAGGTCGTACAGCTCCCAGTCATCAATATCGTTATAAAAATGGATCAACTTATAGCGGTCCGTGCGGATACCGTAGTGCCGTTTGACCATATGCGCATTGGGAAATTCGTAGTAATGGTAATAGAGGGCGTCCCGCCACTCCTCATCGGCCTGTTGTGCCAGCGGAACCAGGGATTTGCCCTGCATGTCCCCCGGCACTTCCACCCCGGCAATATCGAGCAGCGTGGGAGCATAATCGATATTCTGGACCAGCTCATCCACTTCTGTGCGAGTCGACATCGATCCGGGGAATTTCATCAGCAGCGGGGTCCGCATCGATTCCTCATACATAAAACGCTTGTCGAACCAGCCGTGCTCGCCCATATAAAATCCCTGGTCGGAGGTATAGACAATCAGGGTATTCTCATAGAGGTCGTTCTCTT
Source organism: Fodinibius sp. (assembly GCF_041642155.1). Classification (NCBI taxonomy): domain Bacteria; kingdom Pseudomonadati; phylum Balneolota; class Balneolia; order Balneolales; family Balneolaceae; genus Fodinibius; species Fodinibius sp. The sequence goes on along the minus strand of NZ_JBEPWZ010000012.1, from coordinate 13,093 downwards.
TCAGGTAGTCCAGCACCCGGCCGACATTGTCATCAACCGTCCGCACCGTCTTCAGGTAATCACGCATATAGCGCTGGTACTTCCACCGTGCCAGCTCCACATCCGACATCTGATCCCGCTGTTCTTTGAATTCTTGAATGATCGGATCGTAGTAGGCGTCCCATACCTCCTTCTGCTCCTCATTTAAGTTCGCATAGCGGCCGTTGGCATACATGTCCCGGTATTTAGTTTCCAGTTCGCCCTCCTCATCCAGCATCTTCAGGTCATAGACGACATCCATATCCTCAATAATACTCATTTTCTGCTGGGCCGCTGCCGTGCGTCCCTCGTACTCATCAAAAAAAGTGCCCGGCAGTCCCGCCAGCTTATTCGGCTCGCCGGGGACCTGATCTTCCCCTTCTGCCGCATTCATGTCCGGCAGCGTAAACGGTTCCGGCCCGCCCGGCTCCAGCAGCGAAGTATCCGGCATCCATACCCGGTGATTGGCCTTGTGGTGAATTTGCAGGGCAAACGGCTGGTCGCTTTCCCGGTTCTCCAGCCACGACAAGCTCTTGTCCGTTATCACATCCGTGACATAGCCGTCGGAGGAAATGGTGTCGCCGTTGATGATAAAGTCCGAATTATAGTAATCCCCCTGGCCGATCAGCCGGTCGTAGTAGTCATATCCGGTAGGCGTGCTGCGCAGGTGCCACTTTCCGATCAGGGCCGTCTGGTAGCCGGCCTGCCGCAAATATTTCGGGAAAGTCGGCTGGGAACCATCGAAGGAGGTGCTGTTGTCAATTTGGCCGTTTTTGTGGGAATGCTTACCCGTCAGCAGCGTCGCCCGGCTGGGGGCACAGATGGAGTTGCCCACAAAGCTGTTGGCAAATTTCACCCCTTCCCCGGCAATCCGATCGATATTCGGGGTTTCGATAAAGCGATCATCATAGGCGCTCAGCGTCTGGTAGGAATGGTCGTCCGTCATGATAAACACAATATTGGGACGCTCTGCTCTCTCTTCTTCTCCCTGCTGAGAAGCCCCACAGGAGCTCTGAAAAACAGTACTGCCGATTATGAGAATGAAAATGAATATATGATGCACCTGTTGCTTTACCATTACCTTGCATACCCGTTTAAATTGGAATTTTCTTCTCTGTTCGGCTTGCGGTTGCCAACGACAAGATAATAACCAACAAACCGAAATAAACAAAAAAGGGAGTAACTCTAACAAAAGCTACTCCCTTTCACAAATTAACGGAATTAAAAACTTAGTCCTTTGGAGATTTTCTACTTCGGATCTCTTATGTATTGGATCCCCATTCAGCTGCGGTATGCTCATACATATTCGGAATATCCGGATCCAACAGTCCCGCCGAATTATAGGGAGCGATAGCCTTTTTTACACGCGCCCGGAATTTTTCGTTGACCTCTTCCGGTATTGCGGTACCCGGCAGTGAACTGATCTCCGTCACCTCCCCGTAGCATCGTTGGACCAGAGCAGGAATGCGGGCATGATCTGCAGAAAGAAAAGCGTTATTTTCGATATCAAACGATCCCCGGAGCCTCTTTTGTTCATAATCTATGGCCGCAGTGAAATAGAGCATGCTGTAGGTTGTAAACAGATCGAAATTTCTCCGGGCTTTATAGCAGCCGTCAACCAGCAGGTCAATGAAACGGAGCTCCCTGAAAACAGCTCGTTCATACGTTGCCAAAAAATCAGATCGGTGCTGCGAGGAAACGGTCCCCCCTCCCGACTCAAAGGCATACAGAAGACGTTCAACACCGGACAGCGAGTGCGCAATGCCGGTGCTGTGCAGAGGATCTACAAATCCGGCCGTATGCGGCAGCGCTACCCAACCCTCCCCGGCCACCTTTTGTGCCCTCCGCTGCAGCCTTTGAGTTGAGAACAGCTGTCCCGGCAGCTCTGCAACAGACGCTTTTTCAAACAGATTCGCAATGGAGGGATAGCGCTCGATTACCTGCTTCCAGGCCGCCTGCTTATTCGCAGGCAACTGGGTTCTTTTCCCCTGCTCCAACACCAGTCCCGCACTTGTAATACCATTGTTAAAACGCAGCATCCAGAGCCAGCCTTCCTCCATCAGGTGATGCAGGGCCGAAAAATCGGGATTATAGGGATAGTCTGCGGTTGAGATATTGTGCTCGCGCAGCCACGACTGCCAGGGCTTCACACCGGTGAAATGAGAATAGATGGCGGAGGTGCGGGTCCGCAGGTCAGCACCCCCTGAACCGACCCCGAGCTGACGAAGCAGCGCAGTCGAACCGGTAGCATCGATGATCCAGGCGCTGCTGTAGGTCGTCAGCTTTTTATCGCGGCGGGCCCTCATCTTCCAGTGCCCGGCGATGCGGTCCAGCGAAAAAATGGTCGTCCGGTCAACGTAATCAATGCCCGCCTCCCGCACTTTCGACACCAGAAAGGCGTCCAGATCCGGTCGGTACCAGTTCGTATCGGACTGCCGGTTACTGACGCTGGCCGCTACCAGCAACTCGCGCGAATGCGCTTCATCCGTCCGGAAAGGACGTCCCCCCTGGTGGCTGTAATAGCTGAACCCGCGCTTGATCCCAGAGGCCACTTCGGGATGGTGGTCCTGCCAGCTCCCGTAACGGGAGAAGCTGTGCAGCCAGGAGAGATCGTAGCGGCCGGCGAGATCGCGCAGAATCATATCGGCGATGGGGGTGGAAGACTCCCCTATAGCGAAGCGGGGATGCGCTTCTTTTTCGACGAGGAGCACATTATACCCCAGCTGGTCCAATCCCAGGGCAGTCAGTGAGCCGGCAAACCCGGCCCCGACAACGGCGATATCATACCCTTTGTCCGTCATTGCCGACACTGTGGGCATTGGACCGGGGGACTGACTTGCTGCTTCCGGTTCATCTGGTCGAGCCGCTGTTTTCGTTCTTCGAAACAATGATCACATTCAGAAAACCGTTTCAAATCCCACAGGTCGACAAAAACTCGTCCCCCGTCAGAGCGGAGCGCCTGCTCAAAGACCTGTTCAAGGGCGGCTATGGTCGGCGGCACATAATGTCCCTCTTGCTGAAGTTTCTCCATGGCGCCGTTGCCGGTTCGTGTGGGAATGATGCTGCAGGCAGAAACGCCGCAACGGAAAGCAAATTCCACGCTTTTTACCGCCCAGGTTATATTTTCTGCGGGATCCGTCAGGAACGGGGGATTCAAGAGGATAAAAGCGCGTGTATCGATGTTATTTTGGGCGAGAAATGAGGCCGCTTCCGCAAAATTCTCCGTGGTAATCTGTTTGTTCAGCTTCGGAAGTACACCCGGGTGGATGGTCTCCAATCCCATCGCAATTTCCAGCCGGCCGCTGAGCAGCTGCCGAAAGGCGAGACAGCCGGTCCCACACAATTTCGGGTGGTTTTCGATAACAACCCGCTCATAACCGGAAAGGAGTCGGGCTATGGCTTCGTAATCTTCCGGGGGCACCGCCTGGCGATCAAAAAAATTTCCGTTGTTATACAGTTTAACGACCCTCGCCTGCGGGAGTCGCCGGAGGGCATGCGAAATCTGGGCGGGGATGTCCCCCGGCTGAACCGGTTCTTTGAGCGTGTTTTTCCAGAGATCGCACATCACGCATTTAAAGGGACACTCGCTGTTGGTCAGGAAAACGGTATTCACTTCTTTTAACCCTCCATCAGGTCCCCGCTCCCGTTCATGCAGAAAGTGGTACGGGCGATCGGGACGCACCTTGTTCCGGCGGGGACGGAGGTCGATAATTTCTGAGGTGTCCAACATGGGTTTATTCTGGCTGTGAATGATTTTAGCCCAGGCGAAGGAAACGCGGTATAATGTACCCAGCCGGCGCCGTTTCTGGGTTCCGTTTTTGCACCGTTCCAAAAATTAAAATACTCATCGGAATCAAAAAAAACACGTGCACAACAGACCTCTACGCATACAGCGAAGCAAAATACCGGCGATATTCCATCTCATCATCGGCAAAAAGTTCATGTACTTTCTCCTCAGGCGCGGCGCCGTGCTGGAATCTCCGCTTGGGAAATACCGGCATCTCCATTCCCGTCACCGCTTTTACCCCGCGCTGGACGACCTCCCCTTTCAGGTCGTAGAGCTCTTCATGATCCCAGCCGGTCAGCCGGATAAAGGGAATCCCTTCCGAAACTTCAATAACATTCGGCAGCGTATAGGGACTAAATTCCTTAAACCCGTAGTGTCGGGCCGGGGCGTAAGTACGAATATGCCCGCGGCTGAGTCCCCCTGAATACGTGAGGGAATGCTTTATCTTGTCTACGCCCCACCCTTCGTGGTAAAGCATCTGGTTATTGAGCACACTGCGAATCGTGAGCTCGGGATTTTCTTCAATCGGGTAGTCCTTCATATTTTCGTCGCCGCCATCTCCGTCCGCCAAATAGTTCCAATCCGGATAGCGTTCGCGGATGTTCCTGCACAGCGCCTCGGTCATCGTCGCCGCCTCCACATCCAGGGATTTATAGTCTTCCGTAATCCGGATGGTCTTCTTGTAATCGATCTCTTCCGCCGGTACATCAATGACCTCCAAAAACAGGGATAGATCCAGCTGATCCAGGAAGTGCGCCGCCTGCTCGGCATCCGCCCCCCCCTCCACCGAAAGGCTAAACGCTTTAAGCCGCTGCGGGGATAGGCCCATGTCAAGCATCAGGTGATAAAGAACCAGGAAGACGGATCCACTGTCTATTCCTCCTGAAAAGAGCACGCCGACCGGTTCCTTTTCCGGGATGGTCCGCAGCCATTTCCGGCATTCGTCGGCCAATGCCCCGATATACCGGGCGCCGATCGCATCCAGATCTCCATCCAGCACCTCCTGCTTCGGATCAAAATAGCGCCGGTACCGGGGACTCGGGTCCGGGCAGCCGATCAGCTGAAGCCGGGTCAGATGATGGGCGGGCACCATCCGCGTATAGGATGGGTGAAACTGGTCGTGCAGGCCCTGTTCTTTAAGGTAGCTGAAAATCTCATCAATGCGTTCTGCCACCACCAGCAGGGGTCCCGATGCCTGCTTGGCCAGGAAATAACGCATAGGACGGCCGATGGAGCGGGCCAGGAATACCTCCTTCCCTTTCTTTTCGGCGATAGCAAATGACCCGTCAATCGTGCGGACCTGCCGGGGATCACCAGAACGCACGGCTGCCTGGGCCTCTTCCGGCGACATATTGAAAATGGTGTTGCCCCCGGGATCGAGCAGGTTTTCAAAATCCTCTACATATTCATACTGATGCCGATGGTGATCTGGTGCAGCCATAAGATGTATTATAGGTATATATAGTACGTATTAGCAAAGCAGGTGAACAGAAACATTTCACTTACTTAAAAAAATAACTATAGCAGAAAACGGGCGTCTTAAAAAAACCCTGATGTGCTATGAGCACTCTGGGATAATAATTCAGTTATTATCCCAGATCAAGATCCAGCTCATCGAGCTCGCTGTTGATCGTAGCTATCTCCTCATCACTGAGCTCAATATCCGCGGCTTTTGCATTTTGCGTGGCCTGCTCCACATTGCGGGCGCCAACCAAAGCAATGGTAATGCCCGGCTGCTGGATCGTCCACTGTATAGTCAATTGCGCCAGGGTAGCATCATGTGCCTCGGCAATGGGGCGAATCTTATCCAGAAAAGCGTTGGTCCGCCTGATATTTTTATCCGAAAAATAGGGATTATCGGCGCGGTGGTCTCCTTCTGAAAAATCCTGCCCGGGCTCCATCTTGCCGGTAAGCAGCCCGCGCTGCAGGGGACTGTACGCCAGAATCCCTTTGCCATGTTCGATGCAGTATGGCACCACGTCTTCCTCGATATCCCGCCGCAACATGCTGTACGGTACCTGGTTGGAAACAATATTATGATATGTTTCAGCCTCTTTCAATTGCTCTACATTATAATTGCAGACGGCCGCTTCACGGATTTTTCCCTGCTCTTTAAGCCGATCCATGGCCTCCATTGTTTCTTCAATCGGGGTGGTCGGATCGGGCCAGTGGATTTGGTACAGGTCAATATAGTCGGTCCCCAGGCGCCGCAGGCTGTCCTCGCATTCCTTCATGATACTTTCTTTGGCGGCATACTCGTGCATGTCGATATCGTTGCCGTCATTGTCTTTGCTCGAAAACCGAAAGTGACCTTTGTCGGTATCCCAGCGGAGGCCGTATTTCGTGAGAATTTGGACTTTATCTCTCGGGATATCGCTAATAGCTTCTCCCACAATCTGCTCACTTAGCCCCTGTCCGTAGGCCGGCGCCGTATCAATGGAGGTGACTCCGTGATTATAAGCGGCCTGTATTGCTGCGACAGAATTATTTTGTTCCGTTCCTCCCCACATCCAGCCGCCGGCGGCCCATGCGCCAAAAGTGACAACAGAAAGGTTAAAATCGGTATTTCCAAGCGTTCGGTATTCCATAAATAAACAATAATATAATTTTGAATAGTATTAGCTTACAAAAGATTAACAACAGAAGCCCATGCTCCTGAGTTCCTCCCTGGAGGACCAAGATATTGTTTTTATCCATGGAAAGGAAGCGCATGGAGATCTCCCGGCATAACAGAAAAAATTTAGTATCCTGTATATCCCTATTTATATAATTAACTTTCTTTTTTACCTTCTGTAAGGCCTGCCCGGGAAGATGATGCATACACACGGGTTCAAAACCGTAGATACGGTATTTATGCCAAAAGTGGATTCGTTATGAAGGCGGGCCGGCCAGCCCCGCTATGCAATCTGTAGGAAGGGGCATAGCGCAATTCAATATTTATTGACCTTCTCAACAACCCGGTAAAAAGCATTGCAACAAAAGCGGTTAACCTGATTTCTGATTAACATATTCATGGACCTGAAACTCAACAACAAAGTCATTATCGTGACGGGAGGTGCCGGCTTCACGGGCAGTATTGGCGAAGTGACCGTTCGCCACATCGCCGCTGAGGGAGGGATCCCGGTGATCATTGATAAAAGTGAGCGGGGATTTCAACTGGAAAAGCGTCTTGCCGAGCAGGGACAGGAAGCTTTTTTCGTCCAGGCAGACCTTACCACGGAAGAAGGGTGTCATAAGGCTGTCGGGAAAACCGCTCAAACGTATGGACGCATTGAAGGGATCGTTAACAACCTCGGTGTCAACGACGGGGTAGGGTTTGAGCATTCGTACGATGCATTCATCGATTCCCTGAAACTTAATCTCGTCCACTTTTTTGAAGTGACAAAGGCAGCCCTCCCCTGGCTTAAAAAGTCAGGGGGACCTGTAATCAACATTGCCTCGAAAGTTGCTCTTACCGGACAGGGAGGTACATCCGGCTATGCGGCCGCCAAAGGCGGGGTACTGGCGTTAACCCGCGAGTGGGCCCTCGAGCTGAGAGAGTCGGGCATCCGGGTGAATGCCGTGGTGGTTGCCGAGTCAATGACGCCCGCCTATCGGGAATGGCTGGATACCTTTGACAACCCCGAGCAGGCCAGGGAAACCATTACCTCGAAAATTCCTCTCGGGCAGCGTATGACCGAACCTTCCGAAATTGCTGATATGGTGCTTTTTTTACTGTCCGCGCGCTCTTCCCATACGACCGGACAGATTCTCCATGTGGATGGCGGCTATGTGCACCTGGACAGGGCGATTACGTAGCGCCGGCAGATAGGGGCGGCGCTCCCAAAAACCATGCAACTACTATTTCTTTGAGGGCTTTGCAAAACCGTTTGTTTGGCCAATATCTGTATGTTCGTGAAATCAAAATCCTCACATAGGTCTTATATGCTGTAGTTTCAAATTTGCTCAGGCTTTGATATTTCCCGATGCTTCGGGACTGGTTTTGCAAAGGCCTCTCTTTATTAGTTACCTTATTGTCAAACCGTGCAACTTCATAATACACTGCCGTAAAAGTAACAGTACCTGTACCCTCAATATTAATAGTCAGCAGGTATTTCATATCCTGTACCCATTGTTATATTTTTATACCGTTTCAAGACAAAGCTGAGCAGAACTCATTCGAACACGCGATGGAAAAGAAAGAATGTCCCGGCTGCGCCATGGAGGTTGATCGTGATGCGGAAGTATGTCCCATTTGCGGTTATGAATTTCCTCAACAGCCCGCGAGTATCAAGATTATGGCCTGGATTATGGTGATCCTTCTGCTGTTATGGCTCATTTTCTGAAAAATTTGCCGGTCCCGATCTTTCCTTCCGTCACTTTTCCTCTGGTCTCTTAAAGTATGTTTGCACCGTATCGGATGCAAAGCTGCCGAAAATACCAATGCCGCCCTCCACATCATAACGCAGATTGGGAATCTCGCCGGGAGAAAGTGTGCTCCCGCCCAGTTGAACCTCCTGAGAGGAGATCAAATCCGACAAATTATCGTCGATAGAATTGGCTAAGACCCTGTTATCACCAAAAAAAGCGACGCCTATCCAGGGGAACTGGACTGTAATTGTTCCATCATCATTCACATCAAAATTCCCCTCGTTGATGGGCGTGGTCTCCGTATTGTAAAAATCTTCGGCCTCTGTGTCATCTTCCTCTTCCACCAGTGTTTTATAAAAAGGGGTAAGATCCTCCTCTTCCGGCTCCGAAGCCACGGTATTAAACACAAAAATACTCTGCTTTTGTGTTTGCTCTAAAGCTGAAATAACCAGTTCCATTTGTTCGGGTGATTGATAGATAACGGTATCCGGCATCTCATTTATAATCTCTATAGCATCCGGAGTGGTTGTCTCGGCACGGAGGACTTCCGGGCGATTATCAAAATCGATAGCGATCCGGTAGGTTCTGCGGGGAAGCACCCGGTGCGTCGGGTCTTCGGCCATGTAGACCCCTTTTTCATCAGAGGGACGATAATCAAATACCTCTTCCCCGTCGCCGCCTTCTTCCAACAGGAGCACCTCCACGTTAGCCCCTTCCAGAGCGGCGTCCCCGAAACTGTACTGCTGTCCGGTGCGCAGCGTTTTACTGAGCCGTACTTCCGGCAGGGGACGATTGACGGTGACATATGCCTCCAACACCACATATTCCTCATAACGATCCTGAGCGTAATCTTCACAAGAGGTTATCAACAGAAAAACGGCGAGCGAGGTAACAATCAGCAGTCCGCCGATTTTTCCGACTCCTGCAGGGCGAAGAATTTTAACATGATCCGAAAACAGGGTATTCAACATGATGGTTATGAAATTTAAAATTAAGCCGGTGGATTATAGGCAACGGTCTGACGGGTTATAATACCCGTTAAAAATGTACGGTGTATGAGATCGCGGGCAGGGTGGGCAACATCGATACATCCTCCCGTTCCACCGGGTTTTCATCAAAATCATAATTATAGAACCAGATGTTGCTTCGGTTGTAGAGATTGATGAGCTGAAACTGCCACTCTGCATCTCCCAGGCTAAAGAACCGGCCCGACCGGCTGAACGAAAGGTCCATCCGGTGGTAGGGGGGCAGGCGCGATGAATTCATACTGCCAATGACAAAAGCATCGCGATTGCTGCTGCCCCACGGGAGATTTGAAAATTGCGTGCGTCCCTGCGGGTCGGTGTAAGCCTGACCCGTGGAATAGTTAAACACGGCCGAGACGCTCCACCGTTGCGACAACCGGTAGTTTGCTACGATATTCATATCGTGTGTGCGGTCGTACTTCGGCGGGTAAAACCTGCCCCGGCGCGGCTCATCCGGCAGATTAACATTAAAACCGGGAAATTTTCGGCGCGTGATCCCAAACGTATACCCGACAAAACCGCTTAAGCGTCCCACTTGCTTCTCCAGGAACACTTCCATCCCGTAGGCATAGCCTTTCCCAAAACGAAATTGTTCCGCATAATCCAGGCCCGCATTGTCACCGACAAAAGGATCCAGCTCAAACAGATCCCTCATGGTCCTGTAGTAGAATTCAACGTCGAAACCATAGCTGGAAAAAGGGATCGTTTTGAGTCCCAGGGAAAACTGATCGCCATACGAGGGGGGAACATCCTCCGCGGTAGTCATCCAGGTGTCAAAACCCGAAAAGGCCTCATTGGTCATCAGCGCAAGAAACTGGTTATAGCGGCCGTATGCCGCCTGGATGCGAATATTCTCAGCGGGACGGTGTTCTACCGAAAGCCGCGGGGCAAGCCTCAGGTAGCTTCCTTTTGAGAAGGCGTTGATACGGAGTCCCCCCGTTGCCATCCACCGGTCGGACGGTTTCCACTGTTCCTGGAGGTAGGCTGAGGCATACCGGGAATAGAGCTCCCGGTCGAAGGCGTATTCCTTATCAAAAAGCTCCTGCAGGCGAAGCGTCATAGCTCCTCCCCAGAATCCAACCGAAACAGTATGATGCTCATTCGGAATATACTCCAGGTCGGCCTTCAGCGAACCATCGCGAACATTGTTTTCGCTTTCAAAGGAGGTGCCGGCAAACTGGAATTGCGGTTCATTAAAATACCTCGATCCGGTGGCTGTAACCGTGCTGAAGAGTTTATCCGAGATGATTTTTCTCCACTGGGCACTGACCGTTTGATTGCCATAGTTCAAATCAATGACAGCATCCTCAAAGATAGGCCAGGAAATGACATCCGTCCCCGAATAAAAGGCCAGCGAAAGCCGGTCATTCTCAGAGATATCAAAATTCAGCTTTCCGTTGATATCATAGAAATAAAAGGTCTCGGGAGCATCTTCCACCAGTCTCAGTACGGGTTCGATCGTAGAACGTCGGACCGCCAGCATGTACGAACCATACTTATAGGGTCCCTCTATCGAGGCCCGGGAGGCCAGCATCCCGATACTGGCCGTCCCCCCTGTTTCATTCCTGTTGCCGTCCTTGTTGTAGATCGTCAACACCGAGCCAATGCGTCCCCCGTATTTCGCCGGGTACCCGCCTTTATAGAGCTGCACGTCCTTTACCGCATCGGGATTAAAGGTTGAAAACAACCCGAAGAAGTGCGAGGGGTTATAGACCGTGGTTTCGTCCAGCAGGATGAGGGTCTGGTCGGGACTTCCGCCCCGGATATAGAGTCCGCTCGAAAAATCCGAGGCCGCTTTAACCCCCGGAAGCAGCTGTACCGAACGGAATACATCGGGCGTCAAAACAGCAGGCAACTCTTTAATAAGCTGGGTAGATATGTGGGCGCGGCCGATATCTTTCTGCTCCTCTTCTTCCGCCTGCGATCGAACAACCAGCTCATCCAGCTGTAGACTCTTGGGTGCCAATGCAATATTAATTCGCCGGTTTTCTCCCTCTTCGAGTGTAATCTCCTGTTCGTACCGCTGGTACCCGATATAAGTGGCAACGAGGGTATAGGTGCCCGGCGGAATATTGGTAATGGTATAGTAACCGGAATTATTGGTGGATGCCCCCCTGTTAATTTCTAGCAGTGCCACATTAGCCGCCAGAAGTGTCTCCCCGCTTTCCCGGTCGGAAATATAGCCGTTTACAGAAGCATTCACACCTGCTGTCGCTTCTGCACCGGGGGAGGTATCGGCCATTTTTGTTGCGGCAACCGTGCGACCTGCCGGGCTGAATTTCACAGGAGTCTGCCTTTCCAGGTCACTCGGCGCCCTGTTACGGACCGTTACCGAAACGGGAGGTATCGCCTCAGAATCTTGTGGAGGAGTTGCGTAGGAAAACGTACCGTCGCTTTGCTTTTCGATCTCCCCCAGTACGCCAGGGAGGGGAATACGCTCAGTCGGCAGCGATATCTTTTCCCGGGGAAGGGGATCAGAGGCGGTATAAATATCGTCGGCCCATACTACCCCCGGCGCCGCATAGCTTACAAGCATTACCAGAAAGATGACTCTTGACGCAACGGATATGTTTGGGGATCCCTCATTTGATATCATAGTAGTTAACATGCAATATAAGGCCTGTGTTTACTCGGCAACTCCCCCTGATGGGTAGTTCAATTCTAATCTCCAGTCACTAACCAAAAAAGGATTGAAATGGAAATACGCCTCTAATCATTCCCGCTCAATTTCCATTCCGGAAATACCACTTCAATTGACAGCCCCGTTATACGATCCGGATCATCTCAATGTTTCAGATATTTTCCCAACCAGCTCCTCCGGAATGTCATGGCCATAAATATCAGTATGAGCGTCATTTATAAAACCAAATGCTCCATCAGCATTCAAGACGGTCATACCATACCGGCCGGACCAACCTGCCCGCTTGTTGAGCCTGGATTTTTGCTTCTGATACGGTGTTATCGATCACTGCCAACTGCAACTTGCGCCCTCGGAGTCAATTTCGAACGGAGACTCCCAGTCCCGGCTTCCCGCTCATAACGGCTCTCATTTCATCATCCAGGTTCATTCCTTCATAAGGATCATCCCTAATCAACAGGTGACCATCCAAATCCACGTAGTCGGACCAGAGTCCCAGCAAAGCACCCGCGGTGTTGGCCAGCGAGCTTTCGATCATGCAGCCTGTCATGACGGTAAGATTGCGCTTTCGGGCCTCATCAATGACCGCGCGCGCTTTCACCAGGCTCCCGATCTTCATCAGCTTAATGTTAATACCGTGAAAGGCTTCGGCTATCTCGTCAAGGTCTTCCTCTCCTTTAAAACTCTCATCGGCCATCAGGGGCAGTGGCGACCACTGTTTCAATCTCTTCATCTCCTCCATCATGGCGGAAGGCATCGGCTGTTCTACCATTTCAATGTTTTGCTGGGCTAAAAAGGTGATCTGTTCTCTCGCCTCCCCCGTGGTTTTCCATCCTTCGTTGGCGTCCACGCGAATGGGTTTATCCGTAATTTCCCGTATAGCTTTGATGATAGCACGATCCCGCTTGGTGCCCAGCTTTACTTTCAGGATCGGACAGGCTGAAACAGCCCGCACCTTTTCCTGCATCACCTCAAGGGTATCAAGTCCGATCGTATAGGAGGTCGGCGGAGTGCTGTTCGAGGGGGCATTCCACAGCTTCCAGAGCGGTTTTGCCTGCTTCTGGCCCCGCCAGTCGAGCCAGGCCATCTCCACGGCTGCCATAGCGGCCTTTACCTGCGGCTGCCGGGCATCAAGCTTTGCCGCCAGTGCTTCTCCGGTCGATACCTCCTCAAAAAAGTCGTCGGGCAAGCTTTTGATGAAAGCGGTTACGTTGGAGGCGTCTTCCCCGTACCGGGCATTCGGTGCCGCCTCACCCCGGCCCACATAGCCGTCGG